>JBDTCP010000142.1:0-3250 GCA_039923555.1 Nitrobacter sp. | reverse complement strand
GGTGCAGGAAACTAATGTTCTCTTTTTGTTCTGGATGAGTCAAGCGCAGACCCATCTATTTCCAAATCGCGCAACACAGCGGAGCAACGTCGGTTGAAGCGCCCGAGATCAGCATCTCGCAGGGCTTGCGACAGCGGAGCCGGTATCAGGCAATAATGTCCGGGGTGATCTGGTCTTCGATGAAGGCAATGCGGTCGCGCAACTGCAGCTTGCGCTTTTTCAGCCGTTGCAACCGCAGCAAATCGGGCGCGGGCGATTGATGCAGGGCATCGATGGCTGCGTCGAGGTCGCGGTGTTCCTGTTGCAGCCGGGCGAGCTCGGTTCCGAGTTCGCGCTCTTCTTCGTCGGTCATAATGACGTACTGACTTGAATCGCGAAGAGTTTGCGAAGGGTTGGGAGGCTCACTGAGGCGAATTATCGCCCTTGCCCGGGCGCCGCGCAAGCCACCGGGTTCCCTGCTCACGGTTCATTTCTGATAATCCCTCAAATCTGATTGACGCGTTTTTCTATCCCATCGACAGCCGCCACGGGTCATGTACACTCGGCCGTCCGGAGCGAATCTGAGGTTCAATCCTACCGAGGAGGTTTCGAATGGCAATTCAGGCGCATCTCGCTGAACTGGAACGGAAACATCGGGTTCTGGAAGGCGAATTGCACGATGCTCTCTTGCATCTTTCCACCGATGATCTGAGGATCGTCGAATTGAAGCGCCGGAAGTTGATGGTCAAGGATGAGATAGAACGACTGAAGCTCTCCACGGCCGAGACCGTCCACTAAACCATCCCAATCTCTGCCTTTGAGAATCCGCGGCATTAGATGCTGGCGGCGGCTGCCGGTTGCGCGGCGGATCGGCTTGCGGCGAGGCCGGAGTGGTCGAGCTACGCCTCGGCCAGCGCGGCGACGTGATCCGCGATCGCAAGTGACGAGGTCAGGCCGGGCGATTCAATTCCGAAAAGGTTGATCAGCCCGGTCACACCGTGGTCTGCGGGCCCTTCGATCATGAAATCCTGCTCCGCGACGACTGGTGGCACGATCTTGGGTCGGATTCCGGAATAGGCCGGGACCAGGGCGCCGTCGGGCAGTTCAGGCCAGTATCGCCGGATCGCCGGGTAAAACCGCGCCGCCCGCGCCGGATCAACGGCGTAATCCGGAGTGTCGATCCATTCCACGTCGGGACCGAATCGCGCCTGCCCCTCAAGATCCAGCGTGAGATGCACGCCGAGGCCGCCCGGCTCCGGCACCGGATAGATCAGGCGCGAAAACGGCGCGCGGACGCTGCAACTGAAATAGTTTCCCTTGGCGAGGTAAGCCGACGGAATCCGGTCTAAGGGCATGCCTTCGATGCTGCGCGCCACCGCCGGAGCATCAAGGCCGGCGGCATTGATCAGCAGATCGCAAGCGAGCGTCATAGGCGTGTCGCCGCCGGTCTCTATTTCCAGCCCGCGTGACGTCGCTTTTGAGCGCAACAGCGGCGTATGAAACGCGAACGCCACAGCATCGCGCTCGGCGTCGCCGCGCAATGCCAGCATGTAGGCGTGGCTGTCGATAATGCCGGTTGATGGAGACAGCAACGCGGCCACGCAGCGCAGCGCCGGTTCGAGCGCGCGGGCGTTGCCGCTGTCCAGCATCTGCATGCCTTTGACGCCGTTGGCCTCGGCGTGCGCCCTGATGGATTGCAGCCTGCCGGCCTCCTGCTCCGTTGTCGCGACGATCAGCTTGCCGCAATTGCTGTGGGGAACGCCGTACTCGCGGCAATACGCGTAAAGTGCGCGCCGGCCGCTGACACACATCCGCGCCATCAGGCTGCCGGCGGGATAGTAAATGCCGGCGTGGATCACTTCGCTGTGGCGCGACGAGGTTACCGTTCCGATCGCGTCCGCCGCCTCGAGAACGATGACCTCGCGGCCCGATTGCGCGAGCCGCCGCGCGATCGCAAGCCCGATCACGCCCGCGCCGATCACTACGCACTCAACCTTATCCATTCGCGGTCTGGTGTCCCGATTCCGAGGTTCGCATGTCCTTGCAGCAACCTTTGATGCGAACTTCGGAATCAAAGGGACACTAGCGACCTTATGATTCTAGTGTGGTTTGGGCTCAGAAGTTCGCTTGGCGGACTCGCCGGGGCAATGAAGCAAACTTCTGAACCACCACACTGGATCAGTTCCGCTCTCACGGCCATCATGGCGCGCCCGCGCAACCCGCCAGGCCGGTTTCCGTTAACAGGGCATTCATCATGGGAGACCAATTGTGCAATCTAAGTCGCATTTTTCGGTTGCAGGGGTAAGTATTTACCCGATTCAAACTCGTGAGGCCAGACAATCCCGCCGGAAATTCCGGGTGCGTGATGACTGGCAAGAATTGGCAGGCAAGCGGCAAGAAGGCCGTTACTGCGGTGGGGCTCGCGTACGCGGCTGTCGCGGCGTCGGCAGACGCATGGGCCGCCGCCAGCGGGTTTTCACCTGACAGTTATATCTCCGGGACCGACCCCGGCATGGTCTGGGAAATTCTCGTTGGCAGCTTTGTCGCCATTTCCTTTCTGGCGGCGGTGGTCATTTGCGTGATGTCCGGACTGCATAAGGTCAATCGCGCGCATCTGCGCAGACATGTGTTCATCAGTTCCGCGCTGAACAATCTCAATCAAGGCGTGGTGATGACGGATTCGCGCAAGCGGATCATCTTCTGCAACGACCGCTATCTCGAAATTTACGGGTTGCTTCGATCGGATATCCGGCCGGGCATGACCGGTCCTGAACTTCTCGATCTGCGTCGCGCGCGCGGTGTGCTCGACCCCCGCAGTGAAGAGCTCTATCGATCGTCGAATCCCTGCGAGAGCCTGGTCACCGAACTGCCCGACGGACGTTTGATCGCATTGAAGCGTTTCAGGATGCCCAACGGCGGCACGATCGCGACGCATGAGGATTGCAGCGAACAGCGCAAGCTTGCCGAGCAACTGGCGACCACCAAGCAGTTTCTGGAATCGGTCATCGACAATGTCCCGGTCTGCATCGCCGCCAAGAATATCGAAGACGGCCGTTACATTCTGGCCAACCGCGCCTTCGAGCGTTTCTCAAGCTTTTCTCGTGATTTCATCGTCGGGAAGCGTGCCGATGAGATTTTCAGACCACAGACGGCCGCCAGTATTTCTGTGGCCGACCAGGTCGCGATGGCCTCGCCCGAGGGCCATTACTATAGCGAAATGGTGGTCGAGCGCGGCTCGGAAAAACGCACGCTCGCCAATATCGAGGTGGTG
>JBDTCP010000141.1:0-6808 GCA_039923555.1 Nitrobacter sp. | reverse complement strand
GCTCGGTCGGGCTGCCTTCGTCTGGGATATCGCGAGCGATGCCATCACCTGGACCGAGCAGGCTGCGTCTATCTTCCAGGATATCGATCCAGCCTCGCTCGCAACCGGTGCAAGGTTCGCCGGGCTGATCGAGCCGTCGGGATCGATCCGTGCCGACATCCTGCTGGCCACGCCGCCCTCCCAGCGGCGCGGCGAGGGTGTGCCCTATCGCATTGAGTACGGCGTGCGCGCCAGCGCTTCGGCGCCGATGCTCTGGATCGAGGAATCCGGGTGCTGGTTTGCCGGCGCCGACGGCAAGGCGGTGCGTGCCGGGGGCATCGTGCGGCTCGACAATGAGCGGCACGCCCGCGACGAGCAGTTGCTCAAGATGTCGCGCAACGATGCCCTGACCGGCGAACTCAATCGCACGCATCTGACGGCGGCGCTCGCCGAGGCGATCGAGGAGGCGGCGCGCTACCGATCGTCTTTTGCCTTCATGCTAATCGGGATCGATCACCTCGCCCGCATCAACGACGCTTTCGGCTTCGATGTCGCCGACGAGGTGATCGGCGACATCGCGAAGCGTATCCGCGCGCGATTGCGCGGCGGGGACGTGCTTGGCCGTTTTTCCGGCAACAAGTTCGGACTGATCCTGAAGAACTGCACGATCGATGATGTGAATGTCGCCGCCGAACGGTTTTTGGCGTGCATTCGCGATGACATCGTGCCGACCAGATCCGGCCCGGTCTCGGTCACCGCCTCGATCGGCGCGGTCAGCGCCCCGCGTCACGCGCGCACCGCCGATGAAGCGATCAACCGCGCCCAGGAAATTCTCGAAACCGCGAAAAGCCGCCGCAGCGGTTCGTTCACGGTGTGGCGGCCCAGTATCGAGCGCGATGCGCAGCGCCGAATCAACATCCGCGTCACCGACGAGATCGTCACCGCGCTGAACGAGCGTCGCATCCTCACCGCCTTCGAGCCGGTGGTCGATGCGCGCTCGCGCGAACCGGCGTTCTACGAGTGCCTGGTGCGCATGCGTCAGCAGGACGGCCAGTTCCTGCTCGCGCCGGACGTGGTGCCTGTGGCGGAAAAGCTCGGCCTGATCCGCCTGGTCGATCATCGCGTGCTCGAGCTTGTGATCGCCGAACTCGCGGAAGCGCCCGGCGTCCGGCTCAGCCTCAATATCTCGCCGGAGACCACCATGGACCCCGACTGGTGGGCAGCGATCGAATCGTTGATGCGCGCGCATCCCGGCGTTGCCGAACGCCTGATCGTCGAGATCACCGAAACTGTGGCGATTCAGGATATCGACGACGTCAGGGGATTCGTCACGCGGCTGAAGAATTTCGGCAGCCAGATCGCGATCGACGATTTCGGCGCGGGCTACACCTCGTTCCGCAACCTGCGCAAGCTGGGCGTGGACATCGTCAAAATCGACGGTGCGTTCGTACAGAACATCGCGCGCTCCTCCGATGACCGGGCATTTGTGCAGACCCTGATCGACCTGGCGCGACGGCTTGATATCAGGACCGTGGCCGAATGGGTGCAGGACGAGCAGTCCGCCGTCATGCTGCGCGATTGGGGCTGCGACTACATCCAGGGCCGACTGATCGGCCTCGCCTCGGCGGAGCGGCCGTGGAGCGGACCCGAGACCGTTCCGGCTACGGGCTAGTCATTCATCCCGCGATTTCAAGTCCTGCGCTCGCATAGACCACGCCGCCATCGATCGCGATGGCATTGCCGACCACATAATCTCCGGCGCGCGACGCGAGGAAGATCGCGAGGCCCGCGATGTCCGTCTCGTCGCCGATCCGTCCGGCTGGAATCCGCCTGGCAAGTTCGTCCGCGTGGTCACGCGCCGCCTTGTTCATGTCGGAGGCGAATGCGCCCGGGCAGATCGCTGTGACGACGATGTGATCCTTGATCAGCCTGGTTGCGATGCGCCGTGTCATATGGATCACGGCGGCCTTGCTGGCGGCGTAGGAATAGGTCTCCATCGGATTGACGAAGATGCCGTCGATCGAGGCGATGTTGATGATCTTCGCCGGTCGCGCCTGCGAGGCCGCAGCGCGCAGCGGCTTCGCCAGCGCCTTGGTGAGGAAGAACATCGACTTGACGTTGAGGTTCATCACCTTGTCCCAGCCGCTTTCCGGGAATTCGTCGAACTTCGCACCCCACGCCGCACCGGCATTGTTGACGAGAATATCGAGCTTCGGTTCTCGCTTGATGATTTCAGCGGCGAGCGTGTCGCAACCCTCGACCGTCGACATATCGATCGGCAGTGCAATACATTCGCCGTCATATTGCGCGGACAGTTCTTTCGCCGTCGCTTCGCAGGGACCGGCCTTGCGCGCAGTGATGTAAACCCTAGCCGCGCCTTGGCTGAGGAAGCCGGCCGCGATCATCCTGCCGATGCTGCGAGAACCGCCGGTTACCACCGCGACCCGGTCCTTCAACGAAAACAGGTTCTGGAGCATGATTTTCTCCTCATCTCTTCGGAGATATAGCCAGTATCCCGGACGAGCCGTTAGCTGGCGTCGACGCGGCGGAATCCGTTCCACATGGCGGTAGCGGCACCCGATGTCAGCACCGGCAGGATGCGCGTGGTCTGAAAATTCCCATTGAGAGAAATTCGCGGCAGTGCCGTCGGATGTTCCGCATTTCCAGCAAAGATCATGCCAGGCCGCGTGGTGACGGCGGTTTTGAAACCTGCTGTTTTGGCCATGGCGAACTCGCGCGGCCCCGCGGCGCTTCGGTCGCCATAGGGATAGGCGAAGTGGACGACCGGACGCTGCAAGATGGCCTCGATCCGCGTCCGGCTGCCGTTGATCTCATCAAGCGCCTGCGGTTCACTTTGCTTCGCCAGGTTGCAGTGGCTGACGGTATGAGCGCCGATGGTGACCAGCGGATCGGCGGCGAACGGTTTCAGTTCGTCCCAGGACAAGCATAACTCTCGGCTGATGACGGCCTCATCGACGCCATAGCGCGCGCACAACCCGCTCATCTCACGCGCGAGGTCACGGTCGTCCGGCAGCCCGCGCAGCAGATCGTGGATCCGGGTGAACGCGGCCTGCTTGCCTTCGAGCGTGTGGGTGTCGAGACACACGGCAGTGTCGCCGATCGTGGTGTCGATTTGGTCGGCAGCGGTGACGACGCGTTCGAGCGAGACCCACCAGAGGCGGCCGCTCCCTTCCGCGAAGTCGCTCGCGGCATAGACAGTGAGCGGCGCATCATATTCGCGCATCGCCGGGAGCGCGAAGTCGCGGTTGTCGCGGTAACCGTCGTCGAAGGTGAAGCAGGCAAACCGCCGTGAGAAGTCGTGTTCGGTCAGCCGGTGGTGCATCTCGTCGGCGGTCACGATGTCGATACCGCGCGCCCGGACATGGGCCAGGGTCATGCGCAGAAATTCGGGAGTCACTTCAAGGTGATGATTGGGCTGGAACGGGCTGTTCCGGCGCGGTCGCACATGGTGCAGCATGAAGATCATTCCGCCGCCTGCGAAGATCGGCCGCAGCAAATGATGAGCGCCACTGAAATACAGGGCCTCCAGCCCGGCGCGGATGACGGTATTACGGAGTTGCTTCATCGAATTAACCGGCCGGCCACTTTTTGTTGAATGGCGTCTATAGTCGGAAACGGCTGAAGAAACGGTTATTCGACGCTCATGCGGCGGTGATGAGGCTTCCGCCTTATTTCCGGTTTGACAGCCCGGCAAGGGTTTGTTTTCTCTTCATTTCCAGACGTCGCGCGCAGCTGCAGCACCGGCATCCGGCTTTGCCCGGAGCGCGCTTCAGACACGTTGAACGGTTGCAGGATCTGGCCGCCGGTCTCTCGGTGCGCCGGGAGATCGTGCACGACAGGATATCGAATGCGCGGGTTTTTCAGGTGGAGCAGCAAGTGGTGGCCGGGCGTCATCCCTCTCGCCATCCTTTGGGCGCTGGCCGCCTGGACGACCACGGGTCCGCTGGAAGCTGATCTGAGCGCGCACGCCATTACCGCGCTGAAGGACAGCGTTCTCGACAAGGGTTCGATCTCTACCGCTGGTCGCGACATTACGTTCTCTGCCGAGGCATTTTCGGAGCAGGGCCGCAGCAACGCTGTCACCTCGGTCGAAGCGGTGCCGGGTGTGCGGCTGGTCAACGATAGCACCGCGCTCGTCGCCGAAGCCAAGCCATTTATCTGGACCGTCGAACGCGAGGTCGGAAAGGTGACGCTCAGCGGCAGCGCGCCGTTGCCGGCGGTCAAGAGCAAGCTGCTGGACGCCGCGCGCACGACATTCGCCCGCATCGAAATCGCCGATCGCATGAATTTATCCCGCGGCGCGCCGCCGCGTTTCGAGACCGCGGCGATGTTGCTGATTGGCGAGGCCGGCAAGCTCAAGACCGGCAAGGTCACGATCTCCGATGTCACGGTGAACATATCGGGTATGGCGAGCGAACTTGGTGGCCGCGAGGCGATCACGGCGGCGCTGAAAAATCTCCCCGACGGATATTCGGTCGCCAACGAAATCCATGCCCCACCCTACATCTTCGAGGCTAACAAGGATCCGGTTGCCGCGACACTGACGTTGACGGGATATGTGCCCGACAACGCCATTCATGCGGCGATCGTCGCTTCCGCTGGCCGCAAGTTTTCCGGCGAGAAGGTCGTCGATAAACTCAAGGCGAGTCTCGGTGCGCCGGCGGGGTTCGATGCCGTTGTCCCGCGTGCGCTCGGATCGTTGTCGCGGCTGTCGACGGGAACGCTTGTGGTCTCCGATCGGGAGGTCAATCTCTCGGGTGACGCGCTGTATGATGCGGCGGGAAATCGGATCCGCACCGATCTGCCCAAGGACCTGCCGCGGGGTTGGCGAGCGAAAATGGAAGTGTCGGTCAAGCCCGCGGCGGCGCCGGTCGATCCAACCGTCTGTCAGCAATTGTTTGCCGATCTGCTGGGCAAGCGCACGATCCAGTTTGAAACCGGCCGCGCCACGCTGGATCCGGATTCCATCGGCCTGCTGGATAGACTTACCGAAACCGCGCTACGCTGCCCGACAGCCACAATCGAGATCGTCGGCCATACCGACAGCGACGGCGACGATTCCTTCAACCAGACACTATCCGAACGGCGCGCGCAGGCGGTCGTCGACTATCTGGTGAAGGCCGGGATGCCGGCGGATCGATTCAAGCCGATGGGTTACGGCAGCGCCCAACCGATCGCCGCCAACGATACCGACGAAGGCAAGGCAAAAAATCGCCGCATTGACTTCATTGTAAGGCAGTAAAGATGGTTTATCTGGCGATGTTTCACTGGGGCTGGCTCGCGGGTTCGCTGCTGCTGGGTTTCGCCATGGGCTGGATCGCGGTCGTCCATCGCGGCCGGGGGGTCACGAAGAGGACTGCGCAGTGGCTGTCGATACTGGTCGCAGCGCTGATTGTCGCAGCGCTCACGCATGTGGTTCCGGGTCGGTTCGGTTATTGGCTCGACCTTGGACTTGTGATGTTTGCGGCTTATCTGGTGGGTTGCGCGATCGGCTCCTGGCTGCGCGACCGGGTGGTCTCGCGCCAGACGGCAGCAAGCTGATATCCGGCGCGAAACACCCTAATATGTTGAAATAAAGTGTTTTATTGGCTCCGCCGGAATTCCACTTGGAGCCGAAACACGCTACGACTTGTCCACGCGAGTGAATGCGGAGCGGCGACAGCTTGCCGTGGATCGCAATTCGAGGTTCTCGATGCCAGGATCAATACGCAGAGCGATTTCGGTTCTGCGCCAGGAGCAAATCCTGCACAAACTCGGCGTTGCGATCAGTGTCACGGTCATCGCTATCGCGTGTTACGTGCTCTATCATATCCTCAGGGGCATCAACATCGACGAAGTGGTCGAGGCCATCAAGCAGACCAAGCCGCGCTCGATCGCGCTGGCGGGCCTGTTCGTCGCCGCCGGATATTTCACGCTGACATTTTATGACCTGTTCGCGGTGCGCGCGATCGGCGCCACCCACATTCCCTACCGGATCAACGCTCTCGCGGCCTTTACCAGCTATTCGGTCGGACATAACGTCGGCGCCAGCGTCTTCACCGGCGGCGCGGTACGTTATCGCATCTATTCGGCTTGGGGACTGAATGCGATCGATGTCGCGAAGATCTGCTTTCTGGCCGGTCTCACCTTCTGGCTTGGCAACGCTGCCGTGCTCGGACTCGGCATTGCCCTTCAGCCGGAAGCCGCGGCCAATATCGATCAGCTTCCGCCGTGGTGTAATCGCCTGGTGGCGATCGCGATCATTCTCGGTTTGATCGGATATGTGGTCTGGGTCGGGATTCAGCCGCGGCGCGTCGGCCGCGGGCCGTGGACCGTGGTCCTGCCGAACGGTCCGCTGACGTTGCTGCAAATCCTTATCGGGATCCTCGATCTGGGGTTTTGCGCGCTCGCGATGTATGTGCTGGTTCCCGACGGGCCAAATCTGGGTTTCGTCGTTATCGCGGTGATTTTCGTGTCCGCGACCCTGCTGGGATTCGCCAGCCATTCCCCGGGCGGACTCGGCGTTTTCGACGCTGCCATGCTTGTTGGCCTCTGGCAGATGGACAAGGAGGAATTGCTGGCCGGGATGCTGCTGTTCCGGCTGCTTTACTATATTGCGCCCTTCGTGATTTCTATAATCTTGCTGATGTTTCGGGAAATTATCATCAGCGCGCGAATGAAACGCCTGCGCGACGCAAAGCCCGGACCGAGCGCTGGGCCGACGGATAAAATGTCCTTTCTGAGGGAGCATGGCGACTCCGGCGCCTGACAGCATGCAAACGACAACGGAAGGAGCCGTTCCGCGGACTCCTGCTGCGTCCGCTTCGAG
>JBDTCP010000140.1:0-10389 GCA_039923555.1 Nitrobacter sp. | reverse complement strand
GTTCGCTCGCTGCGCGAGCGCCCCGGAATGACGCCAAGTGCTGTCGCGAGGACAAACAAAACCATCGCTCACCCTCCCTGCCGTGGCGTGATGATCTCGATCTCGTCGCCGCTCTTCAGAGTCGTGTTCGCCCAGCGGTCCTTCGGCAGTACGTCGAAATTCACGGCGATCACGACATGCGTGCCCTCGTAGTCGAGCTCGCTCAGCAGCGCGTCGACAGTCTGCGCCGCAATCTCCCGATGCTCGCCATTGACGATCACTTGCATTGCATCACCTCGTTGTCGATCTCGCCGCGCGCGAAATAGCCGAGCGTCAATTCCGCCAGCGCCGGCGCCAGCAGAAACCCGTGTCGGAAAAGCCCGTTGACCGCGATATGGTTCTTGTCGATGGCGATGCGCGGCAGGTTGTCGGGAAACGCCGGGCGCAACCCGGAACCGATTTCGATGATCCGCGCCTCGCCAAAGGCGGGATGCACCGCATAGGCTGCGCTGAGCAGTTCGAGCGCAGACCGCACGCTGACGCCATCGTCCTCGCGCTCGATCGACGTGGCGCCGATCATGAACTGATTGTCCTCGCGCGGAATGATGTAGAGCGGCCAGCGCGGATGCATCAACCGTACCGGGCGCGACAGCGCGATCTCGTCGGTTTTGACGATCACCATCTCGCCCTTGACGCCGCGCAGATCGGGGAACGTGTCGCGTGCCGCCAATCCGCGACAATCAATCGCAAGGCCCTCGATGCCGGCGGTCTCAGGCTCGCTGCCGAATTCGATATGGCCGCCGGCGGCGCGAATGCAGGCGTGCAATTGCGGCAACACGCGGCGCGGCTCGACATGGCCTTCGTCGGGAAAGAACAGCGCTTCGCGAAAGCGGCCGTCAAGCGACGGTTCAAGCTCGCTCACGTCCTCGCCCTGAATGCGCCGATGCCCTGATGTCATGCGCGCAAAACGTTCGAAATCGGAGCGGTCGCGCGGATGCGCCACCACCAGAGAACCGTTGAAAGGCGTATCGGGAACATGTTCGCGCCACAGCGCGAGCGAGCGAAGGCCAAGACGGGTGATGAGGGGTTCGAATACCTCAGATTCGCACCACGGCGCCAGCATGCCGCCGGCCCAGTGGCTGGTGGCCCGCGCCATCGCGTCATCGTCACGCTCGTGGAGCGTGACGGCATGACCGGCTTTCGCGAACAACAGCGCCTGCCACGCGCCCGCAATGCCTGCGCCAATCACCGCGACGGGGAAATCCCCACGTATCTCTCGCGTCGTCTGAAACATCCCTGTCCCTTCGCCGGCATGACCCGGATCAGGTTCAAAGGGTCACCGCGGTCTGCAATCCGTCTTTGGATTGCGAGCTTGCGATATCTCAGCTCCCTGACGGAGCACCCCTCGGAACACCTCTTATTTAGGCCGATGGCAGAGAGTGTCAACCGGCGCCGGCACCGGCTTGAATCGCGTCGCCGTTTCCGTCGATCGGATCACTGCAGCTCAGACCTGCGCTGGACCGAGGCGGACAACGCGGATTTCAGCGTTCAGCGCGGAGCGATGAAGAGCGGCGCGCCGAGGGCTTGCGCGTTGGCGCTCATGGCCTCGTGGCTTGCATCGTGTAGCCGCTGGCGCTTCGTCACGTAGTAGTAGCCGCCGGCATAATAGGCCACGGCGCGGTTGTGGTTACCATGAGCGGCGTGATACGCGCCCGCCAGATATTTGACCGCATAAGTGAGATTGGTTTCGGGATCGAGCAGGCCTTCGGCGGTGCCGGTGTAGCCAAGACCCCGCGCGGTCGCGAGCTTGATCTGCATCATGCCGTAGTTGCCGCGGTGGACCGCGCGCGGATTGTAGCGGCTCTCGCGTACAATGACGCGGTGGACCAGTTCGACGGGAACGCCGTTGGCCTGCGCATGTGCCGCCACCATGGACTCGTACTGCGCGCGTTGCGCCGACGAAGGATGCGGCCATGCCAGCGCGACAAGAACAAGAAACGGACCGAACTTGCTGAAATTTGTCACCAACAGCCCTTTACGAGGCCTTAGTCTATCGCCTCAATCGCGACATTCCTGTGGCAGAATGTGTGTGGGGAACGCAAGCCCATGCACCCGGTTCCATGATGGTTCAAAGGGAACCTCGGAGCGTGTCGCTAGGGGCATCGGCAATTGCGGGTGATCGAAAGCCCGAGGTCTATGGGACTCGTTACGGCGGGCGTTTTTGCCGCGGACGACGACTCCAGCTACGTCGCAAAATTGTCGCGAACAAGAACCAAAATCATTGCGCCGCGACCTTCCTGGCAGTTTTTTCGCGGCGCTCGATTCATAACAAATACCAGATCGGAGAAGCGTCATGGCCGCTGTCATATCTGATCATTTGCCCCATCAAAATCCCTGCGCGCAATGTGGCAAGCCGATTGCCGCGCCTGTCTGGTTCGAGGACGGACCGCGCCGGACGTCGTATCTCTGGCAGTGCCCCGACTGCGGCTACAGGTTCGAAGCGGTCGCATTCTTCAGCAAGGCGAACCAGCACCCTGACGCGATCACGGCCTGACGACAATCGTCCGGCCCTTCGCACTATCGTGGTGCGTGTTTTCGCGCATCTCCGAAGGAACGGCGGCGGTACCGAGGCGTTGATATCCTCTGATGATTTTTTTCATCTTTATCGGCACGTGCGCGCGTCGAGCTTGGGTGAATCCTGAAGTAGCGAGCGTGGCTTGCCGCTATCTTAAATCCTTGCGCCGTTTCGTCGCTGCGGGGAACCCAACAATCGGCGTTTTTTCGGGAACGACTGCAGGATTCGTGTGTTCTCGCCACTGATTTTTTAAAACTGAAGGAGGCACGCTGATGATTTCGAAACATATGACGGTCGCGTTGATCGGCTCCGCATTGCTGGCAACGGCTGCAGTCGCGCAAACGCCGAACGCCACGACGAACAACCAGATGAATGCTCCGGCCGCTACGACCTCGTCAGATGCAAGCTATCATGGCGACTGGCGTGCGTCGAAGGTGATCGGTCTGAGTGTTTACAACGATTCCAACGACAAGCTCGGTTCGATCAGCGAGTTGCTGTTCGACAAGAGCGGGAACATCAAGGCTGCGGTCATCGGCGTCGGCGGCTTCCTTGGTGTCGGCCAGCATGACGTAGTGGTGGATTTCAGCAAGCTGAAGTTCGTCGATACCCCCGTTCCGTCATCGACATCGGCCTCGACTTCGACCGCACCGGCCGGCAATGGCATGCGTCCGACCACGACCACGAGCACGACCACTGGTGCTGCGACATCCGCACCCGCAACGGCGACAACAAAGACCAATCCCTGGTATCCGGATCACGCGGTGTTCAGCGCGACCAAGGATGAATTGAAGGCGATGCCTGACTTCAAGTATTCGACTTAACATTTGCCGGATTGAACAGTGGAAGCAACGCGCCCGGTTTTTGTCCGGGCGCGTTTTTTTGTAATGGCTATCGGGGATTGTATCGCGATGTTAGCTTACGGCCCGGCAGGAACACTGTGTCCTGTCGTGGAATCGAAGGGGAGGACGACATGGCTGAGAGTGTCTACAAGGTCATCGAACTGATCGGCACCAGCAAGGAATCCTGGGAGAAAGCGGCGAAGGCCGCGGTGGACCGCGCGGGAAAGTCCCTCCGGGACCTTCGGGTCGCCGAAGTTGTCAAGCTCGATATGCAACTGGATGCCAAAGGCAAGGTCGAAGCCTACCGCGCCAAGCTCAGCGTCTCGTTCAAGTTCGAAAAGTAGATGATCTTTTCGTCGTCCCTGCAAATGCCGGGGCGACGCCGAGATGCTACAGCGCCGGCAGCGCGGTAACGGCGACATCGACCGAACCGACGGCCTTCGCAATGACGCGCAGCGTTTTGGAATCGAACGCGATATCGGCGAGCTTCAGGCTGGTGATCTCTGCCTTCACCCGGACACCTTCTTCGTTCTTCTGAAAATCCGCGATGACCGCGGCAATTTTCTTCTGCGCGTTCGATGCGAACGGCTTCAGATCGACGGTTGCCTTTTCGGCCAATGCTTGTTGCAGATAGGGCATCGCCGCGCGCGCGGCGGTGCCGAGCAGACCGAAAGCATCTTCGGATTCGACCGCGAGCCGGATATCGGTCAGGCGCAAGGTCTGCTGTGCCTGGTCGAGCACCGGCTTGCCGAAGATGTGAACGGTGGCTTCGCCGCCAAAACCGAACCAGCTCTTCTTTTCCTTGGTGTGAACAAGCAGCGAGATCAGAAGCCGGTTACCGGCAGCAGCGATGCTGGCCTGTTTCACGGTGACATCGACCGGACCGCTGCCGTCCTCGGGAAAGGTCTTGCCGGCGAACTGCGCCTCGATGATCTTGTTGATGTCTGTGAACGGCATGTCGATGGGAACGCCGATGTTCAGGCTGCCCGGCGTGGCCGTCACGATCGCGAGCGTCGTCGGAAACGGGCAATCCGGCTTGGTCGCCGAGGCTGTAATTCGCGTTTCGGCTTCGACCCCGAGTGTCAGCGTGACGTTGCTGGCATCGATGCGGGGTTGAGCCGCGACGGCGCGCACCGGCTTGAACTCGAGATACAGGCTCTGCAATCCGGCGGCGCCCTGCAACGGAATCGAACGGCACATCTGCGCCCATTGCAGCCGCGCGTTGCGCTCCAGCGCGGGATCGTTGCGGACGCGCTGTTGCAGGCTTGCGAGCTGTTCGTTGACCGCTTTGTCGATAACGGGTTTGACCTGTGCCGGCACGTTAACGCGTGCGCCTGCGACCGAGAGGTTGGTATCGCCGAGATTGACCTGCGCGGTCAGCTCGGGGTTGATGCGCCAGTTCGCGGTCAGCACCGGCCGAGCCGTCATCACGACGTTGCCTTTGATCTCGGCATTGGCGTTCAGGTTCTTGATGTTCACGCGGCCGATCTGCTTGGCGACGTTGCCGCCGAGCAGGCTTCCAAGCGCGTTGCCGAGCGCGCCCTGGGCATTGGCCGAAAGCGATCCCGTGACCTTGAGGGTGCCGGTCAGCGGCGTGGACAGCGACAGCACATTGTTGGCGCCGGTGGCGCTGATGGCGCCGCGCGATGCTGTCCATCCGATTTCGGCGTTCTGGAGGATCTGTGCAGCGGGATTGTCCGCCTTGCCGGCAAAGTCACGCGGCGCGGCGCGGTCGGCGGCGTCGCGAATGACGGCGAGCGGAATCGTGATCGGCGCGACGATACTCGAACTGCGGTTGACGGGAGGCAGGGACGGCAATGTCGCAAGCACCGGCTTGCTTATCCGGCGCGGCGACACCCAGTCCATGGCCTTGAGACTGACGAAGAACGAGAGCGCAAGGACCCCGATGCCGAGCAGAATGGTCTTGAGGTTGAACCCAGGCCGCATTGACTCTCCGACGCAATTGCCCCGCAATTGAACCTACAGGCAGCGGACGACTGATGCCAGCGCGCGCGGCTGCGGCTGTGTTGGCCAAACAAATGAGGCGCGAACGCGGCGACGTTCGCGGCAACATCTGGTTCACGAGAGCTGTCGTATCGGCGTCGATTGCGCTCTGCGCGCGACGACGCGATCTGAAAATTCAGACCGCGCCGGTCGCAGGAAAAGGATGCAATCCAGGCGGACTGCTAGATCATGCCGAGCACAATCGCACCGACGAAAGCGAGCGCGATATAGGCGGTCACAACGCTCATGCTGCCGACGAAAGTCATGGGACGACTCCCTTGTGTTCACGTCGTTGCCTCGTCGTAACGCGGAAGCTAGCAACCTGTTCCCGGCGGAAAAAAGTCAGCGATGCTGCTCGATCCCCGATATCCCCATCTGCTGCACCGCCGCAACGTGGTTAAAAATGACTGAAAACAACGCGTTGAAGAAGCCTTAAATAAATTGGTTGAACGTGCGCGGATGACGCGCAGAGTTGCCTTGTATCTCGTCGGCTCCGTCGTCCTTGTGTCGCTGGCTGGTTGCGGACGCGGTTTTTTTCAGACCGCGGAGCGTGAACCGTGGAGGGCCGAGGCCGAAGCCGCATGCCTGAAATCCGGCCAGGTCAAGGAAACCGCCGATCTCGTTCGCATTCGCCCGATCAATGGTCCCGGCATCTGCGGCGCCGAATTTCCTCTGAGGGTCTCGGCGCTCGGTGACAGTCCGGCCTACGGTTTTGTCGACGAGGATCTCAGGCCGCCCGCGTCGGTCGGCCGCAACCAGCCGCGCTGGCCGATCGCGCAGCCGTCCTATCCGTCACCTTCGTCATCGTATCCGGAAACACCGGTTCGCCAGCCCGCCTATGGTAGCGGAGCGAACGGCCCGGTCTCGTTGACGGCGCCCGGCGTTCATTCTGATGAAAACGAGATCGAACTGCCGCCGGAGGGAACGCCGGATGCGGATCGCGCAACGTCCTATCCGCCACCCGACCGGGCGCCGTCCTATCCGCTGGACGATCGTTACGCGCAGCCGTATCCCGGTCCGCGATCCCAGCCGCCGCTGCCGCGGCTCGGACCGGCGCAGGGGGCCATCACAAACGCGGTCGGGCCCGTCACGGTGAAGCCGGCCGCGACACTGGCCTGTCCGATCGTCTCGGCGCTCGATCGCTGGCTCGCAGATGCGGTCCAGCCCGCGGCGATGCGCTGGTTCGGCGCGCGCGTCGTCGAGATCAAGCAGATTTCGGCCTATTCCTGCCGCGGCATGAACGGCAATTCGCACGCGCATATCTCCGAACATGCCTTTGGCAATGCGCTCGATATCGCGGGATTTGCGCTGGCGGATGGACGATACGTTTCCGTGCAGCACGGCTGGAAGGGGCTCCCGGCAGAGCAGGGTTTCTTGCGCGATGTGGAAGCGGCCGCCTGTCAGCGCTTCACCACGGTGCTGGCGCCCGGCGCCAACGTCTATCACTATAATCACATCCACGTCGATCTGATGCGCCGGGCGAGCCGCCGCCAGATATGCAAGCCGGCCGCGGTGTCGGGGGAAGAAATCGCCGCGCGCGCCACTCAACGCAACGGCTATGCCAGTCGCGAGCCTGCGGTGACGGGATCGCTCGGCGGCAAGACATCGCTGGCGCGCCGGCACAAGTCGGATGATGATTACGACGACGAGTAGGGCGTCCCGCGAGTGGAATAGTTTGATATTGGCAAGCTTCTGCCGCGAGCCCTGAACTGGCGAGGGGTCCGGCGTGAGTGCGCCGAACCCCTCATTCACAGTGAAACGCGTTTTCTTTACGCGAGCCGGAAGTCTACTTCGCTCGAAAACGCTTCGCAAATATATCAGCCAGCCTGTAAGCCGGGTTCTGTAGGGCACCGCGCACTTGCGCACGCGATACGTGACGGCCATTCCTCTGGGACAGCGTTTGCACGCTGCCTCGAGCAACCTACCCGGACGGTCGGGCCCGACATGGCCCTGCGGTGTTCTCGCATAAAGCGAACTGCCGCGATGCCGTCCCTATTCGGTTTTGCTCCCGGTGTGGTTTGCCATGCCATCCCCGTTGCCGGAGACGCGGTGCGCTCTTACCGCACCTTTTCACCCTTACCTTTTCCGAGGAGAAGGCGGTTCGTTCTCTGTGGCACTGTCCCTGGGGTCGCCCCCGCCGGACGTTATCCGGCACCGTATGTCGATGGAGCCCGGACTTTCCTCCCCCGCAGCCTTTCGGCCTTAGCGGGAGCGGCCGTCCGGCCGACTGACGCGATACGCATGGCGGTTGCGCGCGGCGGCGTCAAGCCACGCAGGCCGATTGCTTTTCGGAAAGATGAAAATATATCAATGGGATATCGATCTGGAGGCAATTGGCGGCGATCAGCGGCTCGGATATTTAGCCAACCAAGGGAACCCATGCTGCCCCATTGCCATTGAGTCTTTGCGGCAATGTCCGCAGGGAGGTTGTCATGGCCGATTTGGACCTTTGGCGTCCCACGCACGCCATGCCTGTCGAGGAGATGCGAGGGACCGTGGCTGAGGAAACAAACTACGCCATCGGGTGGACGCTCAGCACGCTTTTGACGGTGACGGTGGTGTGCGCCGTCTGGACGTTTGGTTTCTGAGCCGAAGCGCCTTTATCGCTGATACCGACTGAAGAGATTCAGTTATTCAGCCGGTCGGGCTTGTTAGCGCGACATCTCGCCGCGTTGCCGTGCCGTGACCAATCAACATCTCTCTCTGTCACGGAGCAAACCAAACAGTGAGCAGCAATCACCGCGCGGAACTGGATCGGCATTTTGCCTGGTTCGAGGAAAAATTGCCGCCACGGATGGCAAGATTCGTGAGGTGGGTACGCAGGCCGTCGTCGCGGCTGGTCCGTATTCCGCTGGCGATTCTGTTAGTCTTCGGCGGCATCTTCAGCTTTTTGCCTGTGCTGGGTGTGTGGATGCTGCCGCTGGGACTCATTCTGATCGCGCAGGATCTACCGTTTCTGCAAGGACCGATGGCGCGGATGCTCGGCTGGATCGAACGCAAATGGATCGAGCGGAAAGCCGCGAAAGGCACGTCGTGAAGATTCTGCGAGCGAAACGATTCATTTTTCGAGTCTTTTGTGCGGCAGAGTGTGACTCAAATACCAATATCATGTGAAAAAACCTGCCCTTAGTCACGATTGCCGGCAAATTTGTCTTTAACGAATCAGCGTGCTGATTCATTTTCGTCCTTGGGGTCAATCTGGAGGCCAAGGTATGAACGTCATTGTTTTCGCATCGCGTAAAGGCGGCTCGGGCAAAAGCACGCTGGCTGCTCATCTTGCCGCGCAGGTTCACAAGGCGTCGAAGCCGTGCCTGCTGGTGGATGCAGATCCGCAAGGGTCGCTGACGCTTTGGCACAAGTTGCGCGGCACCAATGAACCGCCGATCCGGGCAGCCAATCGTTCCGTGACCGAGATCATCAACTCCGCGAAGCGTGACGGCTTTGAGTGGGTCTTCATCGATACGCCGCCGAACCTGTCCGCTGTCGTCGATGATGCCATCCGGAATGCAACCATGGTTGTGATCCCCGCACGGCCCGGCGTCTTCGACGTCAATGCCGTTCAGGAAACCATCCAGACTTGCCGATCGGCTCGCAAGCCTTATGCCGTTGTGATCAACGGCGCGCCGGCGATGCGCGATGGCAATGAAAGCCCGATCGTCGCTATTGCCCGTGAGGCACTTGCGAAATTCCGTGCTCCGGTGTGGAGCGGTCAGGTCACCAATCGTGCCGACCTGCTGTTGGCGCTCGCGCACGGCGAAGGCGCCCGCGAATATGATTCCGAGGGTCGCGCGGCCTCGGAGATCGGACGGCTATGGGCGGCGATCGAACGCTCCGTCAAGGCGATTCGCGGTGCGGCGTCCTCGAGCGGGGCGATGCACAAGCAGGCGGCCTGACTGCCGCGCTGATGCTGGCTGATAAAACGCGCGCGTTCGCGGGTTTGTCTTTTTTGAATTATCGGGCAATTGCGAGTCGCCAAGGCGTCGCGGCAGCCACCGAAGTCGCATGTCAGTCGTGCGGAGAAGGCTCGGAATAACCTGCCACGAGTTATGGCATCGCGAAAAAAATGCGGCGAGGGTCAGGCCGGCCAGCGCTGCGCCTTGCTCACCACGAAATCGCGGAAAACCTGCACGCGCGCGACGCTTTTCAGTTCTTCGGGATACACAAAATATGTATCGAGCTGAATCGAATCGGATTCGCCGAACAACTGCACCAGGAGGTTGTTCTCGCCGACCAGATAATCCGGCAGTGCAGCGATGCCGAGACCCTGCTGACAGGCGCTGAACAGGCCGAGGATGTTGTTGACTTTGAAGTACGGTTCGCGCGGCCCCGAGCCGTTGCGGCCGGCCTCTATCAGCCAACTGCGGTTCCGGTAATGTGCCGGCGCATGCGTATCGCTCAGCAGGATAATACGATGTCCGTCGAGTTCCTCCAGTGTCCTCGGGGTACCGAAGCGCTTGATGTATTCGGCCGAACAGTAGGCGTGGAAGCCCATCGCGAAGAGCTTGCGCTGAATGAGATCCGGCTGGGTCGGCTTGCGCGTGCGGATCGCGATATCGGCCTCGCGCATCGACAAATCGAGCTCTTCATCGGTGACGATCAGCGAAATCCGGATTTCCGGATAGAGCGCGGTGAATTCGCCGAGCCGCGGGATCAGCCAGTTGATGCCGACGCCCGGCGTCGTCGTGACCTTGAGGTCGCCACTCGGCCGCTCACGGCTGTCGGTGAGTTTTGCGCGCGCCGCCTGCAGTTGCATGAACACGTCATGCGCGGTGCGAAACAGCAGGTCGCCCTGTTCGGTCAGGATCAACCCGCGCGCATGGCGATGAAACAGCGACACCGAGAGCTCCTGCTCCAGTGCGCTGACTTGCCGCGATACCGCCGACTGCGACAGCCCGAGCTGTTCGCCGGCATGCGTGAAGCTGCCAGCCTCCGCCGCCGCGTGAAACACCTTCAGCTTATCCCAGTCCATATCGGTAAATCCGTCGCGGGTTC
>JBDTCP010000139.1:0-8555 GCA_039923555.1 Nitrobacter sp. | reverse complement strand
AAGCGCATGTTGACGTTGTCGACCTCGAAGAACGCCTTGCAGAATTCGTGCAGGATCCATTTGAGATGGCCCAGATGCGAGGTCTTGTCGATCACGAGTCCCTCGACCTGATGGAACATCGGCGTGTGGGTCTGATCGCTGTCGCTGCGATAGGTGCGGCCGGGGCAGATCACGCGGATCGGCGGCTGCTGGCCCAGCATGGTGCGCACCTGCACCGGCGAGGTGTGGGTGCGTAACAACAAGCGCGAGCCATCTTCCTTCGGGTTGAAGTAGAAGGTGTCGTGCATCTCCCGCGCCGGATGGCCTTCCGGGAAATTCAGCCGCGTGAAATTGTAATCGTCAGTCTCGATGTCCGGACCTTCGGCGACGGCAAACCCCATGTCGGCGAAAATCGTGGTGACCTCGTCCCAGGTCTGGCTCAGCGGATGGATGCGGCCGGCCTCGGCCGCCGTCTCGCGCAACGGCAGCGTGACATCGATGGTTTCGGAGGCGAGGCGCGCGTCGAGCGCTGCGCTCTTCAGCACATCGCGTCGCGCGGTGAGCGCCTGCGTCACCGCGTCCTTGGCAAGATTGATCTTCGCGCCCTCAGACTTGCGTTCGTCTGGCGACATTTTGCCGAGCGTGGCGAGAAGTGCCGAAATCGAGCCCTTCTTGCCGAGCGCTGCGACGCGCACCGCTTCCAGCGCGGCCTCGTCAGAGGCGGCGGCGATGTCGGTGAGGATTTTGGATTGGAGAGAATCGAGATCGGACATGGCGACGGTCACCTCATGGGAGTCCGCTCGCCGTCAGCACATCGGCCCGTCATCATCCGCGAAGGCGGATGATCCAGTAACCCCGGTGCTCGAAGGATAGTCGGTGGTTACTGGATGCCCCGCCTTCGCGGGGCATGACACCGTGTTGTGTGACGCACCAGCGGTCGGCAGCGTCAGGCGGCGAGCGCGGCCTTGGCCTTCTCGGCGATCACCTGGAAGGTCGCCGGCTCGCGGATGGCGAGATCCGACAACACCTTGCGGTCGACGGTGATGCCCGACTTAGACAGGCCGTTGATGAACACGCTGTAGGTCATGCCGAACGGCCGCACGGCGGCGTTGAGGCGCTGGATCCAGAGTGCGCGGAAGGTGCGCTTCTTGCGCTTGCGGTCGCGGAAGGCGTACTGGCCGGCCTTATCGGCGGCCGCCTTGGCGGCGCGAATGGTGTTCTTCCGGCGACCGGAAAAACCCTTGGTGATCTTGTAGACTTTCTTGTGCTTGGCATGAGCCGTCACACCGCGTTTAACGCGAGCCATGACCGACCTCCTTCAAATGACTGGGTAATTTTTGAGCCGCGCGGACGCGGCTGGGTGGCAATGATGGCGTTCGGCCGTCAGGCGTTCGGCAAAAAATACTTCTTGATGTTGTCGCCGTCGGTCTTGAACAGGATGCGGGTTCCGCGAAGCTGACGAATCTGCTTCTTGGTCCGCTTGATCATGCCGTGTCGCTTGCCGGCGTGGGCGGACACCACCTTGCCGGTCCCGGTCACCTTGAAGCGCTTTTTAGCGCCCGATTTGGTCTTCAGCTTGGGCATTTGGCTCTCCTGTTGCCACGAAAAAATGCGCCCAGAAGGGCGCTTTTTGCGGCGGAATGCTCGCTAGAGCGTTGAAAGTGCTCGACGATCTCTGAAATGAAATCATCAGCACGGTCGTCGCCACGGCAGCCCTAAATCAGCCGGGCGGCGAAGATCGGCTTATGGCAGAGGATCGTCCAATTGGCAACGGGGAAGGGGGCGGAAGCCCAATAGCTGTCATTCCCCGCGCAAACGCTTCGCGTTTGTCGCTGAGGGCGCGAGTACTTGCGAGCGAGACCGGAATCCATATCCACGACAGGGAGTATGGATTCCGGGCCTGCGCCAAGTGGCGCATCCCGGAATGACGATCTATGGTTTTTAGCTACCCCGCTCAGCGCGGGGCCAGTACCATGACAACCTGGCGTCCCTCGAACCTGGCGTCCTGTTCGACCTTGGCGTAGCTGGCGACGTCGGCCTTCACCTTGTCCAGCAGCTTTGTACCGATCTCCTGGTGCGCCATCTCGCGGCCGCGATAGCGCAGGGTGATCTTGACCTTGTCGCCCTCCTCGAAGAACCGCTGCATTGCCTTCATCTTCACGTCGTAATCGTGATCGTCGATCATCGGACGGAGCTTGATCTCCTTGATCTCGACGACTTTCTGACGCTTGCGGGCTTCGGCGGCTTTCTTCTGGGCCTGAAACTTGTATTTCCCGTAGTCCATGATCTTGCAGACGGGAGGGCTGCTGTTCGGGGCGATCTCGACCAGATCCATACCGGCATCCATGGCCATCTTGATCGCGGAGATCGTTTCCACGGTACCTTGGTTGGTACCGTCCTGATCGATCAGTTGAACCTGGGCGTTGCGGATTTCATCGTTGGTGCGCGGTCCGTCTTTTGCGACGGGCATTGGCGCTCTACTGGGACGGCGAATGGGTGGCTCTCCAATGTTGTGAAAGAAGCGCCTATTTTGAAGGAATAAGCGCCTGTGAGCAAGCGGCGGGATTCATCGCGGGGCAAAACGGTCAAATGCGCGGTATTTTGGCCACGCCGATCAAACCCCAGAATCCGCCGCTTGTTCCGCGCCTGGGGCCAATATCCGTTGACGGGCAGCGGTGGCCGCGACAAACAGCGCAAAATGGGACGAACGTCATGACGAGTGGGGAGGCCGCGCAATTCATCGAGGTCGGCGGCGGCGGCGCGATGCGCCGGATCGCGGTGCGCGCGCGGCACGGCGGCTCCCCCGGCCTGTTCTGGCTCGGCGGCTTCAAGTCCGACATGGCAGGCACCAAGGCGCTCGCGCTGGATACGTGGGCAGCCGAACGCGGCCGCGCCTGTGTGCGGTTCGATTACTCCGGCCACGGGATAAGCGGCGGCGACTTCACCGATGGCACCATCGGCCGCTGGCTCGAGGAAAGCCTCGCGGTGTTCGACGCCTTTTGCGAAGGTCCGCAGGTCGTGATCGGCTCGTCGATGGGCGGCTGGATTGCGCTGCTGCTGGCGCGTGCGCTCGCACAGCGCGCAAAGTCGAAAGCCCTATTCGCGGGCCTGGTGCTGATCGCGCCCGCGCCGGACTTCACTGAAGAGCTGATGTGGAAGGGCTTTTCGCCGGAAGCGAGAGGCGCCATCGAGACCGATGGCTTCTGGCTCAGGCCGTCCGACTACGGCGACCCCTACCCGATCACGCGCAACCTGATCGAGGACGGCCGCAACCATCTGCTGCTCGGCGGCAGCATCACCACCGGCTGTCCGGTTCGCATCCTGCAGGGCGCGCAGGATGCTGACGTGCCGTGGCGACATGCCTTTGCGCTGACGGAGCGGTTGCCCAGCGACGACGTGGTGCTGACCATGATCCGGGATGGCGACCACCGGCTGTCGCGTCCGCAGGACATCGCGCGCATCCTCGCAGCGGTGGCGGAGTTTTAGCGGACCTCCAACTCCCGTCTTGCAGGCCACAAGCGAGCCGGACGGCATGAAGACGTTCGCTACAAATGCGCCAGATAATGCGCGAGCGCGATGATCTCTTCCTCGCTGAGCGGATAGGCCACGTCGGCCATCGCCGCCATGCCACCGCCGGAGCGTTTTCCGGACTTGTAGTCGTGCAGGGCCTTGACGAGATATTCCTCACGCTGACCGGCGATGCGGGCCACCGCCTTGGTGCCTGCGAACGTTTCAGTATGACATGAGGCGCAGCGGCGGCCCTGCGCGGCCTGCTTGCCCTTGGCCGACAGATCCGGGTCGTTGTCCTTCGCGCCTTTCGGCGGCGTCAGCGACGCAAAATAGGCGCCGAGATTGCGGATTTCCTCGTTGCTGAGCTTGTCGACGATCGGCTGCATCTGATCGTTCTTGCGGGTGCCGGCGCGGAAGAACACCAGTTGCCATTGGACGAACTGATCCTGCTGCCCGGCGAGCGACGGAACGTTCTCGGTGGTGGAAATGCCGTTCTCGCCATGACACGCCGCGCAGACCTCGATGGCCTTGGCCTTGCCGGCGGCGATGTCGGCGGCCTGCGAAACAGATGGGAAAGAACCCATCAAAAGAAGCAGAAAAAGGACAAACTGCATCGTCATTCCTTGGCGTCATTGCGAGCGCGCGACAAAATTGGCTTTTGCCAATTTTGCGCGTGAAGCGAAGCAATCCAGCTCTTTGAGAAAGTACTGGATTGCTTCGTCGCTGTCGGGACGACGCTACGCGTCGCCCTGAGCTCCTCGCAATGACGACAGCACAATGGCTGGCGGCGAGGAGCGTGCTTCCTCTCCATCGCGGCGAGAGGAAACACACGGCTCACTTGCTGTAGCTGATGCGGTAGATCGCGCCGGCCCAGTCGTCAGCCACCAGGATCGAACCGTCCTTGGCCATCACGATATCGGCCGGACGGCCGGTGTAGCCCTGCTGTCCTTCGATCCAGCCGGAGGCGAACACCTCCTGCTTCGGATTCTTGCCGTCAGGACCGACGATCACCCGCATGATCCGTGAGCCCTGGTACTGATGCCGATTCCACGAACCGTGCTCGGCGATTAGGATGTTGTTCTGATAGTCCGCCGGAAACTGGCTGCCGGTGTAGAACTTCATGCCCAGGGGAGCTACGTGCGCGCCGAGGTTCAAAACCGGCGGGGTGAACTCCGAGCACTTGTGGCCCATGGCGAACTTCGGATCGGGCATATCGCCCTGGTGGCAGTACGGATAGCCGAAATGCTCGCCGAGATGCGAGATCATGTTGAGCTTGTCGCTCGGCGTGTCGTCGCTCATCCAGTCGCGCGCGTTCTCCGTGAACCAGTACTTTCCGGAGCGCGGATCGACGTCCCCGCCGACGCTGTTGCGCACGCCGAGCGCGACCAGTTCCGCATTCCCGGTCTTGGGATCGACGCGCCTGATCTGCGAGACGCTGGTCGGCGGAAGACCGATGTTGAACGGAGGACCGAACGAAATGTAGAACCAGCCGTCCTTGTCGGCCGCCAGATATTTCCAGCCATGCGCGGCGTAGGACGGCATGTCATCATAAACGATCTTGGGCTCCGGCATCTGATCGAGGTTGGCCTCGGCGTTGTCGTAACGCATCAGCTTGTTGACGTCGATGACGTAGAGCGCACCGTCCTTGAAGGCGATGCCCGTCGGCATGTTCAGACCCTTGATGATGGTCTTGACTTCTTTCTTGCCGTCCTTGTCTGTGACGGCATAGACGTTGCCGAGCCCGAACGAGCCGACGAACAGCGTGCCTTTGTCGCCCCACGCCATCTGGCGTGCGGCCAATACGCCCGGAGCGTAAAGTTCGATTTTGAATCCCGCCGGCAGCTTGATCTTCTTCAGCGCCGCGTCGATTTCTGTTTCCGACATGCCGGTCGGCGGACCGGACGGTGGCGCGAGGCCCTTTTGTGCTTCTGTCTCGTCGCCGAGGAACCAGTCTTCCGGCGGATGAGTCCAGAATTCCTTGTTGCCGGATTGATAGCTTTTCAATCCATCCGCGGCGCTGGCCGGCGGCGCGACGCCGAGCGACAACACCGTCGCCAGCGCCAGAACGGATCCCGCAATCGCTGATCTCATCGCGTCCCTCCCTGCATCAGTTGCGATGCTTGCTTATTTTTCAAAGACGGTAGCCAATTGAGCCTTGGCCGAACTTTGGTTCGCGCGAGACGACGGTATCATACCAGCGAAAGGGAGACACGCGTTCGGCGCGCGTCTGACAGAACAAAATGTCTTGAGCGATCGCGCCAGCAGGCGCGGTCAAGACCAATCATTTGAACCGCATTTGTGATCGCGCCGTTGTTGCGTGCTGCGCACAACCACCGGCAGGCGTCACAGCCGCTTCACGGTCAGCCGAGCGGTGCCGCTATTGTTGCGATAGAACAGGTCGTACCAGCGAGGAATGCCAAGCACCGCGTCATTGACGAAGACGAATAACTCGCCGCTCCGCGTTGGCCGGATCACCGTCTCGACCTTGCCGTTCTCGGGATCGGGATCGAGAAAAACCTCCTCGCCGCCGGTCGCACCGTAGCGCAGCACCAGCCGGAACCAGGGCCTCGTCAGTTCGCGGCGCAAGGGAACGCCGAGCATCAGCCACACGCGTTGCGACCAGTGCGGCGCATCGGTGGTGTAGAAACCGCCCAGCGGCGACGGGATATCGCCGTCCTGCCATGGCGTGGTGATCTCCACTTCGACGCGATAGCGCGCGCCAAAACTGTCGACCGCGATGCCGGTGCCGGCGCATGGATGCGACGTCGCGAAATCGAATGTCGTCCCTTCGCCGCGCGCGAGTCCCTGCGGCTTCGGACTTTCATGGCAGGTCAAACCGTAGACGTCCTGCACATTGTAGGCGAGGTGGCTGCCGAAGGTGACGCCGAGATAGACGAACAAGCCTGCGAAGAACGTCGGCGCCCAGCGGCGCTTCAACTGCCGGTGAAACCAGACATAGGGCCGGCTCGCGCGCAGCCGGTAGATCCCGTTGGTCGGCAGACCCGTTGGCGCCGCCGGCGTCCTTTGCCAGATCGCGCCCATGCGGTCGGAAATGCGGGTCGCAAGCCGCGTCCCCCAGAACGTCAAAACAACCGCGAGCACAAGCAATGCAAGGAACTGACCCGGACTGCGCGCATAGCCGTTGATCCAGGTCTGCGCGAAGCCGGGAAGCAACCCGCCGACAACGCGGATGATATCCGACACCCAGCGAATCCGGCTGGTGTATTCGTCCGCCACCGGCAACGAGCGTGCCAATGGATAGATCAGCAACCACGCGGTGGCGCCAACGGTTGCAAAGTAAACCAGTCGCCGCTTCCAGATCTCGTTCCAGGCATGCTCTGCGTCTCGGCGCGTCCCGCCGCCTCCGCACTGCTTTCGAGGCCGTACTGATCCGGCGTCAATACCAGGCCGTCGTCGGTGACGACGTCATACGTCTTCGGCAGCCCGACCGGTGCATAGGCCTGCGACCGGCCGGCGATGCGCTTGAACGCACTGACATGAATTTTCGGACGCGCGACAAACACTTCATCGTGTTTGGAGAAGCGATAATTGCAGAGTTCGGCGACCTTGCGTGGACCGTAACGATAATAGCCGCCGAGCCCCTTGCGCGGATCGTAGAGCCGCCCGTCCTTGTCGCACATCGAGATCGCGTTCTTGAAACTGTCGGGATCGGCCGGCGGCGCTCCGTGATCGGACTTGAAGCGGAGGCCGCAGTGCTGCGCTTCCGTCATCATCCAGACCAGCGGGATATAGGCCAGCGCATCGTCGGGATAGCCGCCGCCGACATTGGAATGCACGCCCGCGAACCACACCTGGCTGACCTGCTCGTCCGCGAGATAACGCTTGCCGTCGTCGCGCGCGGCGAGCGTCGTTGTGCCGCGTTCGTCCCACAATTCCGGATGAAACGTGGTGCGTGGCTCGTCGAGTGACAGCGCCTGGCATGCGCGCGCGACACAGCCGAGATCGAGCCGGTGATTGGGCAATTCGAGCGGCCAGATCCAGCGGCTGACGCCGCGCGTCATCTCGTCGAGCGGCAGGCCATAGGCGGCGACGGTGTCCCACACGCCGATGAAACGGATACGATCGACCGCGCGATTATCGGCCTTGTCGTAGCGGGGCAGGATCATGTCGCGCAGCGCGCGGAACGGCACCTCGATGTGCCAGAAGGTGTGATAGCGCTCGCGGCGATAGGCGCGATAGGCCGCATGCGCCTTGCGGTCCAGTTCGCGCTCGCTGTCAGCGGCGACCAGCCCCTGATTGAGGATCAAGCCCATCACCACGCGGATGGTGAAACCGCCGCGGCTGAAGCCAAAGCCGAACAATTCGTCATCGGTATCCCGCCAGTTGCGGCAGGCGAATTTGTAGAGATCGATGACATTGCGCTTCAGCCCAAAGCCGAACGCGCCGCCGAGTATGGCAAGCGGCTTGAACGACGAGGTGCCGACGCCGTCGTCGTAGAACGCCACCTGATCGGAGCCCGCGAGATCGAGCGCTTCGAACATGCGCCGGACATTGGTGCGCCAGACCTTCGCCGCGGAGTTACCCGTGCCGTCGGACAGCAGAACGATTTTCCGGCTCATGCCAGCCCCCGGAATGATGTCGCGCGACGTTGAACCGCCTTTTATTCAAAACGAACGCTCGCGACAGCGTCGTTTCTCGCCGACATCAGCGCATCCGATCGCGGCGAAATTCAGTTTGTCTCGTTTGCCGGCGGGTGCCGTTGGGTCTGCGCCGTTTTCGGGCCGAGGCAGCATCGGCACACCATGCCAACGCAAGCATCATATGGCAGCCGGCGAGCCACCGGGCTGGCGTTCAACACCTACAGAGGGCGAAATGCCGAAATGCAGGAAGGCGGTCGACTGGCCGAGCAGGGATCGGGAAACCGCTAGTGGCGATCCACGACGTCCCAGCCGAGGCACGGGAAACATTGCGATCACCCGGCCCGTTGAAAGCAACTCGGGCACCGTGCGCTAATGCACAAATCCAAGGAGGGATGCGCTGTCCAACAGAACCGGACCGCGCCTACGATGGTGTTCAAAATTACTCGCGGCCGCAAAGAGACGTTG
>JBDTCP010000138.1:0-14326 GCA_039923555.1 Nitrobacter sp. | reverse complement strand
CCTCCACCGAATCAGACAGGTTGCAGGGCAGCACATGGACGCGTTCGCCAAGCGAACCCGCCAGCGCCTCCAACACCTCGCGCCGGGTACCGGAAATTGCGACCGTCGCCCCCTGTGCGTGAAGCGCCTTCGCAATGGCGCTTCCGATGCCGCCGGTTGCGCCGGTCACGAGCGCGGTCCTGCCGGTCAAATCGAACATCGTCTCTCCCCCTGTCTCGCTTACGCCGATCGCGCGGCGTCGAGTGCTTCCCTGGCCGGCGCGATATCGTTCGGGCCTCCGACCGCAACGCCGACGGCGCCATCCGCGATACGCTTGACCAGACCGCTCAAAATCTTGCCAGCTCCGATCTCGAAAAAGCGCGTCACGCCGTGCCCCGCCATATAGGCGACCGACTCACGCCAGCGTACGGTCCCCGTAACCTGCTCGATCAGGCGGCGGCGGATCTCGTCGGGTTCCGTGATCGGCTCGGCCAGCACGTTGGACACGACCGGCGTGTGCGGCGTGTGGATCGTCACCTCAGCCAAAGCCTTAGCCATCGCGTCGGCGGCGGGCTGCATCAGCTTGCAATGGAATGGCGCCGACACCGGAAGCAGCATCGCGCGCTTGGCTCCCCTGGCCTTGGCGATCTGGACCGCGCGATCGACGGCCGCCTTGTCCCCGGACACCACAACCTGCCCGCCGCCATTGTCGTTCGCGGCCTGGCAGACCTGACCCTGCGCGGCTTCGTCGGCAACCGCCATCGCGGTCTCGTAGTTGAGACCCAGCAGCGCGGCCATCGCGCCGACGCCGACCGGAACCGCCTTCTGCATGGCAAGCCCGCGTGTCCGCAGCAACCGTGCCGCGTCGCTGACGCTCAGACTTCCCGCGGCCGCCAGCGCGGAGTATTCCCCGAGCGAATGTCCCGCCACGAATGCGGCATCGCGAGCTACGGAAAATCCGGCCTCGACCTCGAGCACGCGGAGCGCGGCGATGGAAACCGCCATCAATGCGGGCTGGGCGTTCTCGGTCAATTGCAAGGTCTCAGCGGGACCGTCCCAGATGATAGCGGTCAGTTTTTCACCGAGAGCGGCATCCACCTCGTCGAAAACGGCTTTGGCGGCCGGAAAGGCGTCAGCCAGCGCCTTGCCCATGCCAACGGCCTGGGAACCCTGCCCCGGAAAGGTAAATGCCGCTGTCATGCGCCCCGCCCCTTGAAATCCCGGGCGGAGAGACACCGCGCACCCGATGATGTCAAGACGGGGCCGGCGAACGATCTATAACCCCGCTGCACCCTCCCAGGTCCGTCTGGCAGCCAGTTGGCGGCTTCGACACCGCATCCGTGCGACCGGCGCTTTCCCTTGCCACCGGCCTGAAAATCCGTATAACCCGCCTCATCCGTGGATCCCGGCCGGGAGCTGAACGGACGGTCTCAGCAATTTCACCTGTCAGGCGATATTGATGCGGCAGGACCAGTCGGTCCGTCGTCCCGTGCTTCCGCCTTCTGAGCTTATCCCGAGTCCTTTCCGAAGGTCTCGAAGGGCTTGCCGCCGAGGTCTGCGCCAACTTAGGAAAGGACACCCATGCCTCTCTACGAGCATGTTTTTCTCGCGCGTCAGGATGCGAGTACCCAGCAGGTCGAAGAGCTGACCAACCAGATCACCGGTGTGATCACGGGAATGGGCGGCAAGATCACCAAGACCGAAAACTGGGGCGTGCGCTCGCTCACCTATCGCATGAACAAGAACCGCAAGGCGCATTTCGTCCTGCTCAACATCGACGGCCCCTCTGCGGTGGTCAACGAGATCGAGCGCCAGGAACGTATCCACGAAGACGTCATCCGCTATCTCACCATCCGCGTCGAAGAACATGAGGAAGGCCCGTCTGCGATGATGCGCAAGGCCGATCGCGACCGTGAGCGCGACGATCGCGGCGGTGGCTTCCGTGGCGACCGCGATGGGGGATTCCGTGGTGAGCGCGAAGGTGGCTTCCGTGGCGACCGCGGTCCGCGCCGGCCGCGTGAGGAAGCCAGCCCAGTGGTTGAGGAGTAAGAATCATGGCTGATGCTGGTGCACGCCGTCCGTTTTTCCGCCGCCGCAAGACCTGCCCGTTCACGGGTGCGAATGCGCCGAAAATCGACTACAAGGATTCCAAGCTGCTGATGCGTTATGTCTCCGAGCGCGGCAAGATTGTGCCGAGCCGCATCACGGCGGTATCCGCCAAGAAGCAGCGCGAGCTTGCTCGCGCCGTCAAGCGCGCGCGCTTCCTCGGCCTGCTTCCCTACGTCATTCGCTAATTCGGCGATCATCGGCGGCGTTCGCGCCGCCGGTTCTCATTTGTCATAAGGCTTCCGGATCGTCCGGTCGCCGATGGTTGGGGTTCAAAAACCTCTAACCGCTCGAAAGGAGCGGGACAGCTGATGATCATGAATCTCCTCATCGCAGGTGTGGCCGGCAGCGCGTCGGCGGTGATGTTCGCCTCGATCATTTCCGGGATGCTGGTTTCGCTGCTACTGTTCTATCTGGCCCCGCTGCCGCTGATGGTCGCGGCTATGGGATGGGGACCAACCTACGCGGCCATCGGCGGCGCCATGGCCGGCGCCGGTCTCGGCGGCATGTTCGGCGTCTCCTATTGCGCCGCCTTCGTGCTGACCGTCGCACTGCCGGCGTGGTGGCTCGGGCACATGGCCCTGCTCGGCCGCCCTCTCACTTCGAATGCATGGCCACAACGGACCAGCGCGGCGCCCGCCGCGCCCCCGCCGATTGATTGGTATCCGCTCGGGCGTATCCTGATCTGGGTCGCATGCTTCGCTGTCCTGACCACAACCGCCGCGCTGCTCACGCTCGGTTCCGACGCATCGACGATTACGGATACCCTGCGCCAGGGATTGCGGCACATCATCGATGTGAAGGATGCGGCGTCACGTGATCGCACCACGGAGGTCATCGATGCGTTTGTGACAATCGCTCCCGCCGCCGCCGCGACTGTCGCCATGGTCACGCTGACACTCAATCTGTGGCTCGCGGCCAAGGTCACCGCCATATCCGGCCGGCTGCGTCGTCCCTGGCCCGACATGAAGACGACGACGCTCCCCCCAATGACTCTGGTTGCGACCACCGTGGCACTGGCGCTGTGTTTCATTGGTGGGCTTCCGGCCATCCTGGCTCAGATCGTTACCGCGTGTCTGATGATGACGTATGCGCTCACGGGTTTCGCCGTATTGCACACGATCACGCTGACGCTGCGAAGCCGCGCGTTGTGGCTGGGCTGCGTCTATGCCGTCATGCTGGTGTTCCTCTGGCCCATGATCGCGATGATTGGCATCGGCATCGCCGACGCGGTCTTCGGATTCCGCCAACGCTACCTGCAACGGCACATGCCTCCGCCGCTCGCACCTACATCGTGAATTCAACGCAAACCCGCTCAACACCGAACAAGGGGATCGAACATGGACGTCATACTGCTGGAACGCGTGGCCAAGCTTGGCCAGATGGGCGAAGTCGTGAAGGTCAAGGACGGCTACGCCCGCAACTTCCTTCTCAAACATGGCAAGGCCTTGCGCGCGACCGCTGACAACCGCGCCAAATACGACGGCATGAAAGCCGAGCTTGAAGTCAACAACATCAAGGCCAAGGACGAAGCCGCCAAGGTCGCCGAAAAGATCGACGGTCGCGCTATCGTCATCATCCGTCAGGCGTCCGAAACCGGTCAGCTGTTCGGCTCGGTCTCGGTACGCGACATCGTGGCCTCGCTCGCCGCGGACGGCATCACCGTAAACCGCCCGCAGGTCTGGCTTGATGCGCCGATCAAGGCGATCGGTCAGCAAAAGCTGACGATCGCGGTGCATCCCGAGGTGGAAGTCCGTATCTCCGTGACCGTCGCCCGCAGCGCCGACGAAGCCGAGCGCATCAAGCGCGGCGAAGACATCAGCACCCGCCAAGAGGATCGCGACGCCGCAGCGGAAGCGATCGCCGCCGCCGGCGAATTCTTCGATCCGGAAGCGCAGCACGGCGACGACGAAGGCAGCGCCGAGGAGGCCGCCGAGGAGAAGAAGTAAATCCGGCTTCGCGAACGACGATCGAGCCTTTCCGCTTCTAATGGAATCAGAAGCGGGGCTCGATGATTTCGATCTGATTCGTTATTCTTCGCGCGAACCAGTCTCCATTCTCGGGTCAGGCCCGAGGATGCTTCGCTTGAAACGCCGTGGCGGTCCGCCCATACCATTCGCGGCCTGCTTCAGGGCCGCGCGCCTCCTCTCCACATAAAGCAAAACGGCCGACACTTTTAGTGTCGGCCGTTTGGTTTTTGTGCGGTGCTCTCAGACCTTGAGGAGCGGTTTCGAGACGAAACCCTTCGGGCCGCCGCCGGACTTCGGCTTGCGCGACCCGGTCCGCTTGCGGGCACCCGGAAGCTTTTCCGGCTTGGGCGTCACCGGCCCGTCGAGGAACTCGAAACCGATCTTTTCGAGTTCGACGCCGGCGACCGCTTCGTCCTTGACCAGAACGACACGGACGTGGCCGCCGCCCTTGAGCTTGCCGAACAGCACTTCGTCCGCCAGCGGCTTCTTGATGTGCTCCTGGATCACGCGTGACATCGGCCGCGCACCCATCTGTTCGTCATAGCCATGCTGGACCAGCCAGACCTTGGCGGGCTCAGACAGTTCGATCGTCACATAACGATCGGCAAGCTGGGCTTCGAGCTGAAGCACGAACTTCTCGACCACCATGCCAATCACCTCGGTGCTGAGATGGCCGAACGAGACTGTGGCATCGAGCCGGTTGCGGAATTCAGGCGCGAACTGACGGTTGATCGCTTCGTGATCGTCCCCTTCCCGCTTGCTGCGCGTGAAGCCGAACGCGGCCCTGGCCATGTCGGAAGCACCCGCATTGGTGGTCATGATCAGAATCACGTTGCGGAAGTTGACCTGCTTGCCGTGGTGATCGGTGAGCCGGCCGTGATCCATGATCTGCAACAGCACGTTGTAGACATCAGGATGCGCCTTCTCGATTTCGTCCAGCAGCACCACACAATGCGGATGCTGATCGACGCCATCGGTCAGCAAGCCCCCCTGATCGAAACCGACATAACCCGGAGGCGCGCCGATCAGCCGTGAAACGGTGTGCCGCTCCATGTATTCGGACATGTCGAAGCGCAGCAGCTCGACCCCCATCGACGCCGCAAGCTGTTTCGCGACCTCAGTCTTGCCGACGCCGGTGGGACCGGAGAACAGGTAGGAACCGATCGGCTTTTCCGGTTCGCGCAAGCCGGCCCGCGCCAGCTTGATCGATGCCGTCAAGGCTTCGATCGCGCGATCCTGTCCGAACACGACGCGCTTGAGCGTCTGCTCGAGATGCTTGAGGACTTCGGCATCGTCCTTCGACATGCTCTTGGGCGGAATCCGAGCCATGGTCGCGACCGTGGTTTCGATTTCCTTGATACCGATGGTCTTCTTGCGTTTGTTTTCGGCAACCAGCATCTGGGCCGCACCGGACTCGTCGATGACGTCGATCGCCTTATCGGGCAGCTTGCGGTCGTGAATATAGCGCGATGACAACTGAACCGCCGCCTCGATCGCATCGTTGGTGTATTTCAGCTTGTGGTATTCCTCGAAATACGGCTTGAGGCCCTTCAGGATGGCGATGGCATCTTCGACCGTCGGTTCGTTGACGTCGATCTTCTGGAACCGGCGCACCAGCGCGCGATCCTTCTCGAAGTGCTGGCGGTATTCCTTGTAGGTGGTCGAGCCCATGCAGCGGATCGTTCCCGAGGCCAATGCCGGCTTGAGCAGATTGGACGCGTCCATCGCGCCGCCGGAAGTCGCGCCGGCGCCGATTACGGTATGAATTTCATCGATGAACAGAACCGCATTCGGATGTGCTTCGAGTTCCTTGAGGACCTGCTTCAGCCGCTCCTCGAAATCGCCGCGATAACGCGTGCCGGCCAGCAGCGTCCCCATGTCGAGGGAGAATACAGTTGCCGCCGCCAGCACCTCGGGGACTTCGCTGTCGACGATGCGTTTTGCCAACCCTTCCGCGATCGCGGTCTTGCCGACGCCGGCGTCACCGACAAAGAGCGGATTGTTCTTCTGCCGGCGGCACAGCACCTGAATCGCTCTGCTGATCTCGGCGTTCCGCCCGATCACTGGATCGATCTTGCCGTCCCGCGCCTTTTTGTTCAGGTTGACGCAGTAGGTCTCAAGTGCGTCGCCCTTCTTCTTGTTGGTATCGTCGCCGCCCTTCGATTCGGTCTCTTCGTCGACGCCGCGCACGGGACGTGCCTCGGAGACGCCGGGACGTTTGGCAATACCATGACTGATATAATTCACAGCGTCGTAGCGCGTCATGTCCTGCTCCTGCAGGAAGTAGGCGGCATGGCTTTCCCGCTCTGCGAAGATCGCGATCAGCACGTTGGCGCCGGTCACTTCCTCGCGGCCGGACGACTGAACGTGGATCACCGCACGCTGGATCACGCGTTGGAAACCTGCTGTCGGCTTGGCATCGTCGGCGCCATCCGTCACCAAATTCTCAAATTCGGTTTCGAGATAATTCACCAGACTCGCGCGCAGCTTGTCGAGATCGACGCTGCAAGCCCGCATCACCGCGGCTGCGTCCGAATCGTCGACCAGCGACAACAAAAGATGTTCAAGCGTAGCATATTGATGATGCCGCTCATTCGCGATTGCGAGCGCTCGGTGCAGGGATTGTTCCAGACTTTGAGAAAAGGTTGGCATTCCGCGTCCTCTGGGGTCCGTTGGCCGTTTCCTTGGCCATCATGATCGCCGTCGCCCCATCAGGCAACAACAACCTTCGTTACAATATATAGTAACACACAATTCCGGCGGAAGGGGCTGGTTCCCATGCACAAATCATATCCAGCCGAATCGGGCAGAGGCTGGGCGAACGACGCATGAGATTCGCATACCCAAATGTGAAAGCCTGCAAGACTCGCTAAGGCAAGATCCGTTCTAGTTTCGCCGCGCTGCAGCTACTTTTTTTCCATCACACATTGCAAGGGATGCTGGTGTTTGCGCGCGAAATCCATCACCTGCGTCACCTTGGTCTCGGCAATCTCATAGGTGAACACACCGCATTCGCCTATACCGTGATGGTGGACGTGCAGCATGATCTGGGTGGCGGCCTCCGCATCCTTCTGAAAGAACTTCTCAAGGACGAGAACGACGAACTCCATCGGAGTGTAATCGTCGTTCAATATAAGTACGCGGTAGAGATTGGGACGTTTCGTCTTCGGTTTGACTTTAGTGATGACCGAAGCCGCCGGATCGCCCCGACCATCGGTACGTCCCTCGTCGTCACTCATTCTCGGTGCAGGAGATGAATGGATGTCCGTCCTCGGTGCAGGAGATGAATGGATGTCCGTCGCAAGCAGCACGGACGTTCCGGATGTCTGAATGGCAGGCAGCTTCAACATGGCTCAAGCGTTCGATATCTCCGCAGGATCAACGACGGAGGACGGACCAAATTCGCCACGCAGTCGTATCAATCCAGGCAAGTTTTCACGGCCGCCTGTCCCGGTCGGCCATCGGCTGCCTTTGAGTATGGGTCCGTATTCGGCTGTCCGCAAGATCGTAAATTTGTTACCGAAATAGCCATCTGCCGGCCGGCCACCACGCTGATGGTTAATCAGGCCCTCCCGGTTTGAGAAAATGCCTCATATGTCCATTTAAGCTCTATTGACGACGGTGACAGCCTCCCGGCGAGTCTCCTCAATTTATGCGGCTATTTACCTGCTTTCTCAGGACAGCTTTACCACCTGTTTAGCCCTGCGGCTCGAAATGCCGGCTGAAACCAACGGATTGGTGACAGCCATGTCTGGTACGTCAATTAGCAAACAAATTCATAGTTCGGTCGCGCGCTTCGGCCGAAACCGACAGGGTAATATCGCACCCATTTTTGCGATCGCGCTGCTGCCGGTACTCGGCTTCGTCGGCGCCGCCGTGGACTATACGCGGGCGAATGCGGCACGTTCGTCGATGCAGGCTGCGATGGATTCGGCCGCGCTCATGGTTTCCAAGGACGCCAACGCCGCAAGCCCGCCGATGACGGCGGATCAGGTCACTGCCGCGGCAAAGAAATACTTCGATGCGCTATTTCACAACACGGATGCCCAGGACACCTCGGTCAGCGCCATTTACACGCCCTATAACAACGGGACGCCGGCGAGCATCCTGCTGTCGGGCTCGGGAAACGTGAAGACCGACTTCATAAAGCTCCTCGGCTTTGAGCAGATCAAATTCGGCACAAGTTCAACGGCGACCTGGGGCAACACGAAACTTCGCGTCGCCCTGGCGCTGGACATCACCGGATCGATGGCCGATGCCGGCAAGCTCGCCGCCATGAAGACAGCAGCCAAGGGCTTGATCGACACGCTCAAATCGTCGGCAACAGCCACCGGCGACGTCTATATTTCGATCATCCCGTTCAACGTGATGGTCAATATTGGCACCACCAACAAGACCGCTAGTTGGCTCGATTGGGAGGATGGCACCGGCAACGCGACTACCCCATACTTTAGCAACACCAGTAACTACGGTGGATGCAGTAAAAAGAACTCGACACATCCCACTAAAAGTTCTTGCGAAAAAGGTGGCTACACTTGGAATTTTCAAAATCAGTCGAATTGGAAAGGCTGCGTAACCGATCGCGACAACAAAACTACACCTTTTGACACGACCAAGGACGCGCCTGACCCCAGCACACCGAAGACGCTTTACCTCGCGCAGGGCTATAGCGCGTGCGGGGCCTCGATCCTGCCGATGACCTCGGCCTTCGATTCGAAGGAAAGCGACAATTCGACAGACGACACGACACTGAAGGGCAAGATCAATAGCCTCACCGCGAACGGCAACACCAACCAGGCTATCGGCATGCAAATGGCATGGATGATGCTGCAACCTACGGACCCGTTCGTGACACCTGCCAAGGATGCGAAATATCAGTACACCGACGCGATTATCCTGCTTTCGGACGGCTTGAACACGCAGGATCGCTGGTACTCTTCGGCGTCCCAGATCGATGCGCGGCAGGCCCTGCTCTGCAGCAACATCAAGGATAAGACGAACGGCAACACGGTCATCTACACCATTCAGGTCAATACTGACGGTGATCCCGTATCGACGGTGCTGAAGAACTGCGCGACGGACGGCAACTTTTTTCCGACCAGCTCGGCAAGCGGCATTGCAGGCGCGTTTGGTCAGATCGGGGCTTCCCTCTCCAAGCTCCGGATTGCTAAATAACGACTACCGGCTTAGACAAAAAAGCCCGGCCTCACGGCCGGGCTTTTTCATTTGAGGATCTTCTTGCGATATCAGCGGGCGACCGGAACGAACTTCGTGGCGAAATCCTCGAACGGCTTGTAGGCCTGCTTGGCGAGATCCGCGTAGAGCTCGCCGATCTTCTGCGACTCCGCAACGAACGTCTCGTAGACCGTCTTGGCGTATTCGGTCTGCACCTCGATGGCCTTGTCGGGCGATTTCACGCCGGCGAGCTTCTCGGTGAATGCGTTGCCGTCTTCAAACGACTTCCGGGTGTAGTCGCCGAAGGCCATCGCGATCGCCTGAACGCCCTTCTGGAGGCTGCCCGCCGCCGCGACCGCGGCATCGTACTGTTCTTTTCCATGCTGCTGAATCTCTTCAACCTTGATCATGATGGATTCCTTGTCCCGAGTTGGTGTGATCAGCCGGGCTTCCGGCTCCTTCCTCAATATATAATGCACTGCACAATAAAGAGCAACTATTTTGTGCGATGCACAAACTCGATTCGACGCGAATCCAACGGATGCCAGCAAGACTTGCTTAACCTTTTGGAAACTCCGGCCACCTACGCTGATTCCTGGATCGTGAGCGTTCCGGTGGATAATTCAAAAAAACACCGTGGAACCAGCCTCTTAGCCAGAATGGCAACCTGACCTGCCACCTCGCCTGGAGACCGGTTCGTGCTAACCGCCCTGATCAGGGATCTTCAGCGGCCGTCGGGCACAATTTTGCCTCACGAACCGGTGACTAAAGCGGAAAATGGGGACGGGGAAGTTCATGCTTCGCATAACCTTGGCTTCCTCGCGCGTAATGCGAGCGGGCGCATTCGGACTGGCAACAATTGCCGCCGTCGTTTTCACGACAGATCACGCCGACGCGCGCCGTTACCGTCACCACCATCGCCATCACTCCGAGGCGCGGCACAGTTACAATCCGCCATTCGCCTCGATTATCGTGGATGGCAATTCCGGCGCGACGCTCTCGTCCAACAGTCCCGACAGTCTTCGTCATCCGGCATCTCTGACCAAGATGATGACGCTCTATCTGCTGTTCGAGCGTCTGGATGCAGGCAAGATGAGTCTCGACACCGACATGCGGGTCTCGGAGCATGCGGCTGAACAGGATCCGACGAAGCTCGGTTTGCGGCCGGGTCAGACCATCCGCGCCGAAGATGCCATCAAGGCGCTGGTAACGAAATCTGCAAACGACGCGGCGGTCGTGATCGCCGAGGCGATCGGCGGCGACGAGGATGACTTCGCCAGAATGATGACGCGGAAGGCGCGCGCGCTCGGCATGACCCGGACGGTCTATCGTAACGCCTCAGGTCTTCCTGACGACGATCAAGTCACCACTGCGCGAGACCAGGCGACGCTCGGCCGTGCGTTACAGGACCGGTTTCCACGCTACTACCGCTACTTCGCGACGACCTCGTTCACCTTCCGCGGCCGCACGATTCGCGGCCACAACCACCTGCTCGGCAGCGTCGATGGCGTGGACGGCATCAAGACCGGATATATCCGGGCGTCCGGCTTCAACCTCGTCACCAATCTGAAGCGCGGCAATCGCCATCTGGTCGGCGTCGTTCTGGGAGGCCGCAGCAGTGGTTCACGCGATGCCACGATGCGCAGCCTGCTGGCGGAAAATCTGGACAAGGCCGCGACACGGCGGACGGTGGCTGCGATCACCGAGCGCAGCACATCTGACGCCAATGCACAGGTAGCGGAAGACCAGGCGCGCTCGCAGCCGGAACGAATGGTTCAGGTCGACGGCGCCGTTCAGGTCGCATCCGCCCCGTCGAGGTCGGTCGCGCTGCCGCCCGAGCGACCCGCTCGTCTGGCCCGCTCGCTGATAACGGCCTCGACCGCCGCGCTGCCGCCGAAACAGGCCAAGCCGGAGCCTGCGCCCTTGACCAGTGGCGTCATCGATACTCAGCCGATCGCCGCCATTCCAGGCTCCTCGGAACCGATGAAGCCGGTGCGGGTGAAAACAGTGTTGGTCAGGGCCGGATCGACCAAATTGGCGTCGGCCGGGCCGGTGCATTCCGTACCGCCTATTGCCAATACATCCGTTCGTGAGGACACCCCGGAAACATCCGGTTCAGTCGTGGCGCGGGCGACTATGCCACCCCAACCCGCCAACTTCGGCACCGGTCAGGGCATCCTCGGCGTGCTGCCGGCCTCGGGCGGCCCCTCGTCGAGCTCGCAGGCGATGGCCTCTGCCGATCCGACCCCCAAGGCTCAACCGCAGGCGGTCCAGCAGAACGGCGCGATCAAGCCAGTCGTGTCGCATTCGGGTTGGATCATTCAGGTCGGAGCGCTGGAAACCGAGAGCGAGGCGCACGAGCGTCTTGAAGCGGCGCGCGGCCGCGCTCACGGCATGTTGGGCAAGGCCGATCCTTTCACCGAGTCTATCGCCAGGGGCAGCAAGAAGCTGTATCGCGCCCGCTTCGCCGGCCTCGACCGCGATCAGGCTGAAGCCGTGTGCCGCACCCTGAAGCGTTCAGACATGTCGTGCATCACGATCAGAAACTGATCGGGAACTGCTCGCTTCGCACTTTCAAATGGCTGGGCCGCGCGCCTATTCCGCAAAAGTGAAAACCGGTTCTGCGATCAGAATACGCAAATTATTGATTGAGAGCATTTTCTTGCGGCTAACCGGTTTCCACTTAGCCGGAAAACGCTCTACCGGCCATTTCGTTTTGGCGGCGCCAAGACCTGAGCGCGCATCATCCCGCAGCCAAAAAATCGACGCCGCGCAAACCACTCGTCAAGAATTGGCGGATACAACTGAAGACAGTGATCGACCACGCCGGACAACGGCGGGCGAAACGGGGCGTCGAGCGGAGACACGCAGAAGCACTCGCAGCGTAGCGTTTGGTGGCGTTGCTGGAGTTAGTGATGAGTGCGAAGCAAAGTGTCCTTGGCCTCGTTTACACGGGCCGCCAGGTACGTCGACCCCCCTTGGTCGGGATGCAGTTTCTTCATGAGCCCGCGGTGCGCGCGCCCGATTTCGTCCCTGCTCGCCCCCGGCTTCAGGCCAAGGATCTGATAGGCCTCCTCGTTCGTCATTTTGCCACCCGACGCCGCGTGGCTTTGCCTCCCTGCCGGATCGCCTTGCGCGTCGTGGCGCCAGGCGGGAAACCTGCGGTCCAGATAGCTTTCAAGTAACGCGCAGCTCTCGGCATCGAAGCCTGTCATCATTGTGGTCAGTTGCGGCAGGTCGAAATCCTCAAGCGGGCGGCCCGCGTGGGGACCAGCCACGATCTGTCCGCTAAGAATGCCGCTGTCGTGATCCAGGCTCATGTCGAGAAACTGTGAGCGCACCCGGGATGTTTGTCCTGCCGAACGCTGTGTTCCCGCGCCGAAGAGTCCGGCAAGGTTCCCGAAAGCTGACGCGCCGAGCGGCGACCAGCCCAAAAGTCCGGCGCCGAAAACTCCGAGTGGCACCGCGATCGCTAGTTCTCCCTTGATGCCGGTAAACGCGGCCACCGCTAGCGCCATAATACCGCCGGCGATTTTGACGGCTTGCGCCAGCACAGCCGGGTTGGCTGCCCGGAACATCTGAAGCAGCAAATACAACATAACGACGGCGACAACGCCTGCGGCCAGGGTGATCATGGCAGATAGATAGTATGTCGGCGCAACCGGCGAAAGCGGTTGTTGCGTCGGCATAAGAAACGTCAGCGCAAGCCCGCGCGGCGTGGCGCTATTTCATTTGCCCCAAAAGCTGGGTCGCACCGGCGGCGGTCTTCGACAACCGCTGCAAGGCTTCCCGGCCGCCCGCCGCATAGGCCGCGGCAGCGCGAAGCAATTCACGCAACTGAGCCGCAGCGCCCGGATCAAACCGGCACCACGCGCCGCCGGTCAGCCGCGCAATCTCGCGAAAAGCCCGTTCGGCAGCCGTGTCATGTCCCTCCTGGAACATGAACACAGGGATCTTCAGCAACCCCAACTCGCCGGCTCTCGCGCAGAGGTCGTCGACCGACTCTTCCATCGCGTCGCCGACGAATACGATCGCCTTGATACCTGACGCGACCGCTTCGCGGCGCGCGTCCGAAAGAACGCGACCGATTTGGGTGTGACCGCCCTGACAATCGATCTTGCTCATCAACTTTGCGAGTTTTGCGCTGTCGGATATCCAGCCGCTGGCACGGCATTCGTTGAGTCCGCGATAATAGACGAGGCGGATATCGAGGCTGCCAATACCGGCGGCTTCGCGAAACATGTCCGCCTGGAGCGCGCACGCCATATCCCAGGTTGGCTGCCGGCTCATGGTAGCGTCGAGCGCGAACACCAGCCTGCCATTGCCGCCTGCAGCATGCGGCGACATCGCCCGCGCTCTGGCGACGAACGCGGCAATATCGGACGAGGCCGACGGCATTGTGTCAGCGTTCCCGCCGTATGTGGTCTGACCGGCAGACGGTTTGGCGGGAAATTTAGGCGGCGCGGGATCGCGGGACATGGAAACTCGCAAAGGATTACAGATACAATGTGGCGCGGCCCGCCGAGGATTCAATCCGCACACCAGCAAAAGAGGTTCTGCTATTCGGACAAGTCGAACGGGCTGTCAGTTCTTGTTCGGCGCAAACTGCGCGACAGGTCGGGGCTCGGTCAGGTTCGGCGCCTTCAATTTCACCGGCGCGAGCTTGCTCTTGTCGTCGAGGAACTTGTCGAGTTGTTCCTGAATGTCCACTTTGACATCGTCGGGACCGCGATCGCTCATTTCCGTGTGCTGATACTTCGTCTGCACGACCGTAATGCCTGAGTTCTCGCACTGCTTCTCGTTAGGCACCACACCGGGATCAGCCTTGAAGCGCGGATCCTTGGAGCGGAACGACAGAATCTTGAATCGCCCGTCGGTGATGAACGGTACGCGCAGGTTGTCCAAAGTGACAACCTTCTTCACTTCATCGGGATGCAATTTGGCAAAATACATCGCGATGTCACCGCCGTTGGAGTGGCCAACCATGGTCAGGTGATCATAGTCGGCGTGCGGCTGTACGGACTTCATCTTGCCGACGGCAAACAAGATGTTGGTGACACCGCGCTGATACACCGGCAGACGGCCGGCATAGGGTT
>JBDTCP010000137.1:0-20880 GCA_039923555.1 Nitrobacter sp. | reverse complement strand
AGAACCAAAGGACCACCAGCAAATATTAAGTCACGAGTGGGATGGATTTGCCGTTCGCTTTCCGAATTGCCGAAAGGTCGGTCGCGAATGGCAAATCCACTCCACTTGCGCCGCAGAGCATGCTGTCCACGGGCCGGCGCTATATATCAACGTCGCCGAAGCCGACGCAATCCGGATCAGCTGCGAACCCACCCCCCGAGGCATTGCGAATGCGATCAAGGCCGGCATCGTCGAGCGCCTCCGGCCTCCAACGCCATCCAATCCCCGGTTCCAATTAGCGATTCGGTAACCGCCACTTCGGTGCGCTTCTGTGATTTTACCTATCCTTTAAGGTCTGAAATTACGGTCCGGCCCTTGGGTCGCGATTTCGCGGCCATCAAATTCGGGGAGTGTCCCGTGAAGGGCGTCGTTTACAATCTGCTCGAAGAGGCCGTTGTCGAGAAATTTGGCGCCGATGTCTGGGACGACCTGCTCGACGATGCCGGAGTAGCCGGCGCCTATACTTCGCTCGGCAATTACACCGATGATGAGATGATCGCACTCGTCAACGCCGCGGCCGCCAAGCTGGACATGACCAGCGGCGATGTCCTGCGATGGTTCGGCGAACAGGCAATGCCGCTGCTCAGGCAGCGATACCCTGATTTCTTCCTGCCCCATAGTTCGTCGCGAACCTTCGTTCTGAGCGTCAACAACATCATCCACCCGGAAGTCCGCAAGCTCTACTCCGGGGCCAAGTGTCCGTTTTTCCACTTCCGCGAAACTCCGGACGGCAACGTGACGATGGGCTACGAATCGTCGCGACGGATGTGTGACCTGGCGCACGGCTTCATCAAAGGCGCCGCAGGCATTTTTTGCGAGGAAGTCGACATTAAGCACCATACCTGCATGAACCATGGTGCGGACAAATGTTTGATGGAAATCAAATGGGCGCCCTGACCCCTTTTGCGGCTCAGTCCGCCGACCCTTTCGATCAGCTCAATCTCAGGATTCTGAAGCTCGAAAATCGCCTGCAGCGCGAGCGCGTGGCGCGGCTGAAGGCGGAAGAGATCGCGGAAAAGGGGTTGAGAGACCTGTACGAGAAGCAGCAACAGGTTGCGCTGCTCGAGACAATTGCGAGGGCGGCTAACCAGAGTAGCTCAATCGACGAAACCATGCGTTTCGCGCTCGACGCCATTTGCCGGCACACCGGCTGGGGCTTCGGCAACGTCTACCTGCCCTCGGCGACCACCTCCGACTATCTTGCGCCTGCGGGTATTTGGCATGCCTCCGACCCGGCTCATCTCGAAGCCTTCATTTGTTTGACGTTGAAAACCGGCTTCGCCATTGGCGAAGGACTGCCGGGCCGAGTCTACCAATCCGGCAACCCGGCCTGGATCGCCGACCTGTCCGTGGATCGCAATTTTCCGCGCGCCGCGGTTGCCACGCTAGCCGGCTGCCGCGCCGCGTTCGCGTTTCCGGTACTGGTTGGTAACGACGTACTGGGCGTTCTGGAATTTTTTCATCACCATGTGGTCAGCCCCGACGATCAGTTCCTCGGTGTGCTGGCGCAAATCGGCACCCAGCTTGGCCGCGTCGTCGAGCGCCGCCGCTCCGAACAGAAACTGATGCACGATGCGACGCACGATCCGCTGACCGGATTGCCAAATCGCCTGCTGTTCTCCGACCGGCTGGAGCGCGCGGTTGCAACGCACCTGCGCCGGCCGAACATCGGCTTCGCTGTGATCTTCATCGACCTCGACCGCTTCAAGCTGGTCAACGACAGCCTTGGGCATTCCGCCGGCGACATATTGCTGCAGGAAATCGCACGTCGCTTCAGCCATGCGCTGATCGAATCCGACCACAAGCTCGCCAGCGAGGCGGTGACGCTGGCCCGGCTCGGCGGCGACGAATTCACCATCCTGCTGGAAGACATCGAGCGCAGCTCCATCGCTGTCGATGTCGCGCAATCGTTGCAGGAGTCGCTGCGCAACCCGCTGTTCATCGACGGCCAGGAACTGTATTCGTCGGCTAGCATCGGTGTCGCCACCAGCGAGGCCGGATACACCTGCGCGGCGGACATCATGCGCGATGCCGATCTGGCGATGTACCGCGCCAAGGCCGAAGGCCGTGCCCGCGTCGAAATCTTCAATCAAAGCCTGCACGTCGAAGCCAGGCGGCGCCTGATGCTGGAGAGCGACCTGCGCAATGCGCTCAAGAAAAAAGAATTCGTGCTGCACTATCAGCCGATCATCGCTCTTAAGTCGCGTGAAGTGACCGGCTTCGAGGCGCTGGTGCGCTGGCAAAAAGGTGAGGGGCCAATCATTCCGCCGTCGGATTTCATTCCGGTCGCGGAGGAAACCGGTTTGATCGTCTTCATCGGCAGTTGGGTGTTAGAACAATCGCTCAAAACGCTAGCGAAATGGCAGCGAGATTTCCCGCGGGCCAAACCGCTGACCATGAGCGTCAACGTCTCGCCGCGTCAGTTTCATCAGACCGACTTCGTCGAGCAGGTGATCCAAGCGGTGACCACCAGCGGCGTCCCGCCACATACCCTGCGGCTGGAAATCACCGAAAGTGTCACCATTCAGAACGCCGAGCGAGCCATCGGAATTCTGGAACGCTTGCGCCAGTTCGGCGTGCGCGTCAGCATCGACGATTTCGGCACCGGCTACTCCTCGTTGAGCTATCTGCATCAACTGCCATTTGACACCCTGAAGATCGATCGCTCGTTCGTCTCGGCGCTGCAATCACGCAGCGACGGCGGACAGATCGTTCAGACCATCCTCGACCTCGCAAAGAACCTCAATCTCGATGTCGTTGCCGAGGGCACCGAGTCCGAGGAGCATGTCAACATCCTGCACGAGATGGGATGCGGTTATGCGCAGGGCTATTTCTTCTCGCGGCCATTGAACGAAACCGCGGCGATCGAGATGCTATCGGCCAAGGTCGCGGCGGTGGAGGTAGAGGCGCTGCCGCCGCTGCTAGCTAACGGCTAGGGGAGCGAATTTGACATTCGCTACCTACTTTGCAACGGGATGCAAATGTCAGAATCGGACCACTAGATCACGATGATTTTGGATCGAATCGATCCAAAATCATGAACGTGATCGATTCCAACATTTTAGAGCGGGATGCGGGCGGAAAACCGCTACACACTTTTCCTCATCCCGCTCTAGTCGACCAGCGTGAACTGCATCAGCAACGTGCGCTGGATCAGCGAGAAATTATCGTCGGACACCAGCGTCAGGATGATTTCGCCGTTATCGTTTGCGAAAGCATCGATGCCCTCGAAATTATCGATCTCCTGCCCGAGGTCAGCGTCGAAGATCGAGGGACCGTCCACCAGCGCGCCGGGCGCGATCGCTTTCATCGCAACGCGCCGGATGCGGATGCCGATGCCACCGGTCAGCGAGAATTTGCGCTCGAGGATCAAGAGGTCGCCCGTAGGCAGCAGACAGGCATCGCTGATGTCGAAATCGGCGGTCCGGCGAATGGCGAACTGGCCCGGTGACGGCCCGCCGATCAGGAACGCCATGATATTGCGGCCGGAATCGAGGCCGCGTTCGGAGATCGCGATCAGGGTGCCGCCGAGCGGCTGCGCCTTGGGAACGACCACCATCGCCTCCAGCCCTCGATTGAACGGCAGCTTGCGAATGGCCGACGGCACCTCGACCTCCTCGCCGCGCGCACGGGTGTAACCCTTGTTGAAATCGAATCGCATGATCCGGTTGACGCGCTCGATGCCGACGTAGACCGACGATCCGTCAAGCGCGATCGACTCGGTATCGAACCAGCCGTGCCCGGTAATCGGCTTGCCGTCGTGGCCCAGCATCGGCGCGGCCTCGACATCGGCAAGTCCGGTCATGTCCTTGCCCTGATAGGCGATGCGGCCGGTGAACCAGGTGCCCTTGTCGCTGGCGGAAATGAATTGTTTCCCTTTCGGATCGAGCCGCAGGCTCGACAGTCCTCCGAAGCCGCGAAACGACGAGGTCAGGATCAGGCCACTGCGAAAGGCGAGCGACCCGAAGCGGGTACGCGAGCGGTCGCGCAGGTCAAAGGAAGGAATCGGCCGCGCGTTCACCGTGATCGACACCGGCGCCGGAGGCGTGAGTTCGTCCGGCGGCGGGTGCGTGGCTAATTGCGCACGGGCGGGGACGGGATTTAACGCGAAAGAGGCGATGGTTACGCCCCATTTGAGAACGGCGCGGCGACTGGGCTGACTCGACACTCGCTTTTGCACGCCCCTGTTACCCCAAACAGTCATGGCCGGGCTCGACCTCGGCCATCCATCCTTCAAAATGAGATGGATGCGCGGGTCAAGCCCGCGCATGACATGGCTTGCCGCTGAATACCCGCCTCTACGAATGCAGCTTGCGCGGCCGTCGTGCCGGGGCCGTCGGTGCTTCATGCGTCTCGCTGAACAGTTCGGCGAGCTTTTCGGTAATGGCGCCGCCGAGTTCTTCCGCGTCCACGATAGTCACCGCGCGGCGATAGTAGCGCGTCACGTCATGGCCGATGCCGATCGCGATCAGTTCGACCGGCGAGCGCGTCTCGATCTCCTCGATGATAAAGCGCAGATGCCGTTCGAGATAGTTGCCGGCATTGACCGACAGCGTGGAATCGTCGACCGGCGCGCCGTCCGAGATCATCATCAAAATCTTGCGCTGTTCCGTGCGGCCGAGCAGCCGCTTGTGCGCCCAGTCCAGCGCCTCGCCGTCGATGTTCTCCTTGAGCAGGCCTTCGCGCATCATCAGCCCGAGGTTTTTCCGCGCCCGGCGCCACGGCGCATCCGCCGACTTGTAAATGATGTGCCGGAGATCATTGAGGCGCCCCGGCGCGGCCGGCTTGCCGGCGGCGAGCCACGCCTCGCGCGACTGCCCACCCTTCCACGCCCGCGTCGTGAAGCCGAGAATTTCCACCTTGACACCGCAGCGCTCCAGCGTGCGCGCCAGGATGTCGGCGCAGGTCGCGGCCACCGTGATCGGCCGCCCGCGCATCGAGCCGGAATTGTCGAGCAGCAGCGTCACCACGGTGTCGCGGAAGGTCGCTTCCTTTTCGTGCTTGAACGACAGCGGTTGATAGGGATCGATCACGATGCGGGACAGCCGTGCCGGATCGAGGATACCTTCCTCGAGATCGAACTCCCAGGCGCGGTTCTGCTGGGCCATCAGGCGGCGCTGCAGGCGGTTGGCCAGCCGCGCCACGATGCCCTGCAAATGCGCGAGCTGCTTGTCGAGATAGCTGCGCAGCCGTTCTAGTTCGTCATGATCGCAGAGGTCTTCCGCGGCGATCACCTCGTCGAACCTCGGCGCAAAGGCGTGATATTCCGGACCGCGCGGCTCGTTGGTGCCCCTGGCGTTGGGCCGCGTCGCCTCGCCCGGCGTCTCGTCGTCGCCAAGTTCGCCGTCATCGAAGTTATCGCTGGCAGCAGCCTGCGCGCTGTCCATGGCGCTGTCCGACATCTCGTCGGTGGTCTCCTGCGCCTGATCCGCGCTCATCTCCTGCGCCGCGGCGCTGTCCGGTGAACCGTCCGCGCCGGACTGATTGTCCTTGCCCTCTCGGTTGTCGTCCTGATTCTCGTCGTCATCGACCTCGGCGTTGGTATCGTCGCCAAGGTCGAGCGCCGACAGCAAATCATGCACGAGGTCGCCGAATTTCGTCTGGTCTTCGGTCACGCGGCTGAGTTGATCCAGCCGCGCGCCGATCTTGTCCTCGAGAAACGGGCGCCACAGATCGACCATCTTGCGCGCGGAGACGGGCGGCGGCAGATCGGTCAGCCGCTCGCGCACCAGCATCGCCAGCGCATCCGACAGCGGCGCGTCGGCGCGGTCGGTGATCTCGTCGTACTTGCCGCGATGGAAGTGGTCGTCGAGCATCGCGGTCAGATTCTTTGCGACACCTGTCATCCGGCGCGACCCGATCGCCTCGACACGCGCCTGCTCCACCGCATCGAACACGCCGCGCGCCTGCGGATTGCCGGGCATCAGCTTGCGGTGCACCTTTGGATCGTGGCAGGCGATTTTCAGCGCGATGGAATCCGCATGCCCGCGCACGACGGCCGCGTCGCGCTTGCTCATCTTGCGCGCGGGCTCCGGCAGCCGCGCCTTGCCCGGCGACAGGCCGGGCCGCTCGGCGGCAAACGTCACCTCAAGTTCGGGTTTCCGGGCGATGGCGCGCAGGCAGGACGTGACCGCGCGCTTGAACGGCTCGGTCCGCGCTTCCTTCGGCCCGGTACGGAATTTGTTGCTCAGTGGTGTGGTGCTCATCGAACCCTGCGTCTGTCGTCCCCGCGAAGGCGGGGACCCATAACCACGAGTGGTTATTTTGGTCCCAGGCTTCAGCTTCTTGCGGCTTCCGGGAGTATGGTTCCCCTCCTTCGCGGGGACGACGCCGCAAATGTCGAAACATTCCCACCACTAACGCGTGGGAAGTGGTGCTTCAGCTCAACACCACGTTCACCGCGCTCTCCGGCAGCTCGGCGTTGAAACAGCGCTGATAGAACTCGGCCACCAGCGGCCGCTCGAGTTCGTCGCACTTGTTGAGGAAGGTGACGCGGAAGGCAAAACCCAGATCGCCGAAGATCTCGGTGTTCTCCGCCCAGGTGATGACCGTGCGCGGGCTCATCACGGTGGAGAGATCGCCGTTGGCGAAGGCGTTGCGCGTCAGATCCGCAAGCCGCACCATCTTGCCGACGGTGTCGCGGCCTTCCGGCGTGCGGTAGGGCTTGGCCTTGGCCAGAACGATTTCGACCTCGTTGTCGTGCGGCAGATAGTTCAGCGTGGTGACGATGTTCCAGCGGTCCATCTGCGCCTGATTGATCTGCTGGGTACCGTGATAGAGGCCCGAAGTGTCGCCCAGACCAATGGTGTTCGCGGTCGAGAACAGGCGGAACGCCGGATGCGGCTTGATGACCCGGCTCTGGTCAAGCAGCGTCAAGCGCCCTGAGGATTCCAGCACGCGCTGGATCACGAACATCACGTCCGGACGGCCCGCATCGTATTCGTCGAAGCACAGCGCGACATTGTTCTGGTAAGCCCACGGCAGGATTCCATCGCGAAATTCGGTGACCTGCTTGCCGTCCTTGATCACAATCGCGTCCTTGCCGACCAGATCGATGCGGCTGATGTGACTGTCGAGATTGACGCGCACGCAGGGCCAGTTCAACCGCGCCGCCACCTGCTCGATATGGGTCGATTTGCCGGTGCCGTGATAGCCGGAGACCATGACGCGGCGGTTCCTGGCAAAGCCGGCGAGAATTGCGAGCGTGGTCGCACGATCGAAGCGATAGTCCGGATCGACATCAGGCACGTGCGGATCGGCTTCGGAATAGGCGGGAACCTCAAGATCGCTGTCGATCCCGAAAACCTGCCGGACCGACACCTTCATGTCTGGCAAACCCGCGGAGGTTTCAGTCTTGGTCATGGCGGCGGTCGTCATCAATCCTCCGAGGTTCGGGGCGCGCTTCCCGAAACCAGAACTACGCATGGCTGCGGATGAGGGGCTGCTGCGAAATCTAGCAGAGAGCGGCGGCCGGCAGAAGCCCGCCACACAACAAAGTTCCGTTTAGATATCATCAAGATAGCTACCTTCTGCATTTTTTTGAAGGCTGCTTTGCGAATCATCGGACGCTGCGCGGAATGTATGCGGGCCGAACCATCAAGCGTCGGCGGCGTTGCCGCCCGCAGAGTGTGCTAATCGGGCAGAAATCCATCCAAGCGGCACGCCAGAAGCAGGATTTTCGTGAGTTCATTGATTGACCCCTTGATTGCGTTCGTGTCGGCCCATACTTGGCTTGCCTATCTCGCGATATTTCTCGCGGCGTTGCTCGAGGCGGTGCCGGTGCTGGGTTCGATCGTGCCCGGCTCGACCATCATTCTCGCGCTGAGCGGGCTGATTCCCGGTGGTGACCTGCAACTGGTGCCGGTGCTGGCCGCCGCCATAATTGGCGCGGTGATTGGCGACGGAACAGCGTTCTGGATCGGACATCGGTCCAAACGCGAAATCCTCAGTGCATGGCCGATGGCCCGGTATCCTGGCGTGATCGCGCAGAGCGAAACATTCTTTTATCGCTGGGGCACGCTTGCGGTGTTCTTCGCGCGTTTTGTGGCGCCGGTTCGCGCCTTTGTGCCGATCACGGCCGGCGCGCTGGCGATGCCGCCGTTGCGATTTTATGCGGTGAACATTCCGGCGATCCTGCTCTGGGCTCCCGCGCACGTCCTGCCCGGCGTGCTGGCAATAACGGCGCTGCATGAATATGGCGGGCTGCCTCACCACACTCACATCGGCAAACTCATCTGGATTCCCGCGGTGATCATCATTGCCGCGATTGCCGGCGCCGCGACATGGTGGCGGCGCCGCCGGCGCGGCATCAACGTGTCCGCCAAAACCGAAACTGAACGAACCGGCTAGTGGTCCGGTTCTAACATTCGCATCCCGTTTCAGCAGGCGCTTTTGCGAGTGTTAGAACCACGGCACCACTAGCAACTGTAAATTTCTAGTGGAGTTTTGGATTTGACATTCGCATTGCGAGCCCGCAGCAGGTGGGTAGCGAATGTCAAATCCACTCCACTAGCCATTATTCATTATTGGAGCGATCATGACCAAACCTCTTGTGGTTTCCATTCCCCATCGCCTCGGTAAGGATGAAGCGTTGCGCCGGATGAAAGCCGGGCTCGGCAGCGCCCGAACGCAATACGCCCAGTTAATCCACGTCAATGAAGAAGTGTGGAGCGGCGATCGCCTGGCGTTTTCCGTCACGGCCATGAAGCAGCAGGTGTCGGGAATCATGGACGTGTTCGAGGACCATGTTCGCCTCGAAGTGACATTGCCGTGGCTGCTCAGCCGCCTCGCCCACGGAATCCAGGGCGTCATCCAGAAAAAGGGCACGCTGATGCTGGAGAAGAAGGATCGACCCGATCCAAAATCATCGTGATCTAGCAGCGCGGGCGAATGTCGACAGGTTGTACCAAGACTCGTCAGCAACCAGCGTGGTACCGTGCAGCGTAGACTGGCAGTTCAGGCGCCGCGCACCACCGTCTTCAGGTAATTGTACGCCTTGATGATCTCGATCAGGCGATCTTCCGTCGAGCGATCGCCGCCGTTGGCATCGGGATGATGCTGCTTCACCAGGAGCTTGTATTTCGCCTTGACGGTTTCGAGCGTGGCGTCGGCGCCGAGCCCCATCACCTGCAGCGCTTTACGCTCGGCATTGAAGATCTTGCGTGTCTCGGGCTTGGCTTCGGAGCCTGACCCCGGACCGGGACGCCATTTTCCGCGACCGTTGAGTTCGCCGATCACGCTGAAGGGATCGGCCATGCCCTCGAGATCGATGTCGCCGGCCTTGCCTTTGCCCTTGCCCTTGGTGCCGTTGGCGCCCATCTTCCAGGTTGGGCGGTGACCGGTCAGCGCATCCTTCTGATAGCGCGCGACCGCGTCCGCATTCATGCCCTGAAAGAAATTGTAGGACTGGTTGTACGCGCGGACATGGTTGAGGCAGAAATTGAAATACTCGCGATCGTTGCCGCGGCCTTTCGGCGCGCGGTGCGATCCCTTGTTCTGACAATCCGGCCACTCGCAGGCGACCGCTTCCTCGCGCACGCGCGGTTGCTTCGCACCGGCCCGCGTGGGCTTGATGCGGATACTGTCGAAGAATTTCGATGTATCGATGGGCATGACCATGTTTGACTACGCAATGCTCCCGGCTTCAAGTCTTGACATCGCATTTATTCCGTTGGGTTTTCGCGGCATTGACGGACGCTCGTGATGGGCGTTAACTCGCTCACCATGAGCGTCAAGGATAGCATCACACAGAAGCTAAGCGAAGCTTTCACTCCGGAAAGTCTCGAGGTCGCCGACGAATCTCACCTTCACGAGGGTCACGCGGGCCATCGACCGGGAGGCCAGACGCACTTCCGGATTCATATTGTGTCGCGGGCGTTCGAAGGGAAGAGCCGGATCGATCGTCAGCGCATGATCAATACGCTGCTGGCGGCGGAACTGGCCGGCAGCGTTCACGCGCTCGCGATGAAGGTGCTGGCGCCCGGTGAACCGGGGCGCTGAACGCGCGGCCAGTACGATCAGCCGCAGCCCCAGTGCTCCGTCGTCCGGACAAACATCGCAGCATGGATCGCTGAGACCGTTTAAGCCAACGGAGCTGGATAGCCACCTGCGCGTCATTCAAAAAGCGAGAGGTGGCCGGATGTTCGGAAACGTAGGGCCGCGTCCAGCGCATACCGGAATGCCGCGCGCTTTGCTTCTGCCCATCCAATCCGTGGTTGGACTTCCTCGGGCAGAATTTCGATGCCGCTTTTATCGGATATTAACCTGCATCTAAGAACATCGGAATACCTCTGCCGTTACGGCAAAACGCGAACGCAGCGTTACGCGCGCTCGGATTTGACTCACGGGATTATCATGTCCGAAGCAGCCTCAACGGCGCTCATCGCGGAACTGGAAAGCGCGGTAAAGGGTGGCTCACCCGAGCGGCGGGTCCAGATGCTTCGCCGGGTCACCGACCTGTTCCTGTCCGACGCCGACCGGCTGAACGAAAACCAGATCGAAGTCTTCGATGACGTCCTCGTCCGGCTCACAGAGCAGATGGAGGCGCGCGCGCTGGCGCAACTCAGCACCACGCTTTCGAACTCAAGTTTTGCTCCGAAGGAAACCGTCCGGCAGCTTGCGTATCATTTGGAAGTGTCTGTCGCAGCCCCGGTTCTGGCAAAGTCCGGCAGGCTGTCCGAAGGCGACCTGATCGAGATCGCTAGTCTGCGCGGACCGCAGCACCTGCTGGCCATCTCGCACCGGGACACCCTGACCGAGGGCGTGACCGACGTCCTGCTCAAGCGCGGCGACTCCCAGGTCTCCCACGCGCTGGCCAAAAATACAGGTGCCCGCTTTTCCGAATTCGGCTATGCTACCCTGGTCGAAAGCTCCGAAAAGGACGACGCGCTCGCGGAGAAACTCGGGCTGCGGCTGGACATTCCGATCAAGGTGTTGCGCGAGCTTCTTTCCAGAGCTGGCGCCGCGGTTCGCGACCGCTTGCTCAAGGCCGCTCCACCGGAAATGCGAGCGAAGATTCAGGAGGCGATCCAGTCGGTCGTCGACCAGATCGCCTCTCCGGCCCTCGCGCCGACCGACTACACGGAATCGGAGTCGATGGTCCTTGCCCTGAACCGGGCGGGAAAGCTGGGCGATCAGAGCATCAACCGATTTGCGACCCAGGGCGAGTATGTCAACGTCGTTGCCGCGCTCTCGCTTTTGACCTCGGTAAAAACCGATGCGATTGAGCCGCTGATCGCAAATCCCCGCCCCGACGGATTGATAGTCGCTTGCAAGGCCTCCCGGCTGAACTGGTCGACGACCCATATGATCCTGCGCAATCGCCCGCATTGTCGTCCACTGACCAAACAGGAACTCGAGGACGGCCGCGAGGTGTTCGAAGCACTCTCGCTGTCATCGGCGCAACGCACGATCCGGTTCTGGTCCGCACGCGGCTCGGCGAGGAAAGCCGATGCTCCCGACACGGCGGTCGCCATTTCGGACATCTGAGCCATGGGCTGGGGTAACCGAAAATCGGATCGGGTGACGTTCGCCACCGGTTATTCCGTCCTGATGATGGGCATCGACGGAACATGGCAGCGGCCGTGCACTATGCTGGACATCTCGAGCACCGGCGCGCGGCTTCAGGTGAAGGATTCGATCGAGGGACTGAACCTCAAGGAATTCTTCCTGCTGCTGTCGTCAACCGGACTGGCTTTTCGCCGTTGCGAACTCATCCGGGTCAACGGTGACGAGATCGGGGTGAAATTCGTTGAGGACAGGGATCTGGGCAAGAAGAAGGGCCGCTCGGTCGCCCGATCTGATCCGGCATGAGGCCAGCCCGCGACCCGCAATCCGAAGTTCGCTCGCCGCCGCAAGACCATTAGAGCATTTTCCGGCTCAATCAACTTGCGCGTATTCTGATCGCAAAACCGGTATCCACTTTTGCGGAATACGCGCTAGAATGCCGTTCCCGCCCGCTTCGGCCTGTTCTCCATCGCCTCCGCCTCGCGCGGCACCGGCTGGATGCGCAGCGCGGTGATGCGGTTGCGCTCGCGCCTCAAAACCCTGAAGCGAAACCCGTGAAATGTGAAACTCTGGCCGCGCTCGGGAATTGAGCGCGCCTCGTGGATGACGAGGCCCGCGATCGTGGTCGCCTCCTCGTCGGGCAGATGCCAGTCCATGGCGCGGTTGAGATCGCGGATCGGCACCGAGCCGTCCACCACCACCGAGCCGTCGGGCTGCTGGCGCACGCCGGCCACCACCACGTCGTGCTCGTCGGAGATGTCGCCGACAATCTCCTCCAGAATATCTTCCAGCGTCACCATGCCTTCGACTTCGCCGTACTCGTCGACCACCAGCGCGAAGTGGGTCTTGCGGCGGCGGAACGCCTTGAGTTGTTCGGAGACCGAGCGCATTTCCGGCACGAACCACGGCGGCAGCGCGATCGCGCTGGCGTCGATGCTCGTCATGTCGCCGGCCGAGGCACGGATTGCCCGCAACAGATCCTTGGCATGCAGCACGCCGGTGATGTTCTCGGGCTTGTCGCGCCACAGCGGGATGCGGGTATACTCGCTGGCAAGAACCTCATGCACCAGGTCTTCCGGCGGAAGGTCTGCGTTGATCGTCACCATTTCGGTGCGATGGACCATGACGTCGGACACTTGCAGCTCGCGCAAGTCGAGAAGGCCGCCGAGCATGTCGCGATCGTGCTTTTCGACACCGCCTTCGTGATGCATCAGATCGACAGCGCCGCGCAGCCGCTCGGTCGGCGACAAGATCGGATGGTTGGCCCCGATCCGGATGCCAAGAAGTTTTGTCAGGCAGCGCACCAGTTCCTCGACCACCGTCAGCAGTGGTCCCAGTAGCAGCACGATCCACCGGATCGACCGCGCCACCGTCAGCGATACCCGGTCCGGCGCGTTGATGGCGATGGTTTTCGGCAGCACCTCCGCGAAGATGACCACAAGCACGGTCATCACGCCGGTGGCGTAAAGCACGCCGATATCGCCGAACCACGCCGTGAGTACGCCGGTGGCCAGCGCCGACGCGCCGATGTTGGCGATGTTGTTGCCGAGAAGCAATGCACCGATCATGCGTTCGCGGCGGTCCATCAGGACGGCGACGATCCTGGCCTGGATATTCCCCTGGCTCGCGAGCCGCATCATGCTGGCGCGCGACGCGCCGGTCAGCGCCGTCTCGCTCGCGGAAAAAAACGCGGACACCATCAGCAGGCCGACAACGATGGCGAACGAAATCCAGTCCATGACGGCAATCACCTCGGGTTTGCACGCACCTTACAGATATGTCGTCAGGGCTGATGCGCGAGCTTGCGGGCAAGAAAATCGCGAACCGCCGAGGGGTCGACATCGGAGGATACGACCGCTTGGCCGATCGCCTTGAGCAGGATGAAAGTGAGGCGGCCGCGCTTTACCTTCTTGTCCTGCGCCATCAGCGTCATCAGCCCGTCCGCGTCGGCCAAGCCTTCCTGCTTGAAACCGGCGATGTCCTGCAGCCGCGTGGGCAGACCCGCCGCAACCAGATGCCGTTGGATACGGGTGACATCGACGTCCGCGATCATGCCGAGTTGCGCCGAGAGTTCCGCGGCCAGCACCATACCGATCGCGACGCCTTCGCCGTGATAGAGCCGGTCGGAAAATTTAGTCGCCGTTTCCAGCGCGTGGCCGAAGGTGTGGCCGAGATTGAGCAGCGCACGCTCGCCGGTCTCGCGCTCGTCGCGGGCGACGATGGCCGCCTTGGCGCGGCAACTGGTGGCGATCGCGTGCTCGCGCGCCGCCCCGCCCTTGACGATGTCCGCATGGTTGGTTTCCAGCCACGCGAAGAACGCTTCGTCACCGAGCAACCCGTATTTGGCGACCTCGGCATAGCCGGCGCGGAACTGGCGCGGCGACAGCGTATCCAGCACCGCGGTATCGGCGACCACCAGAATCGGCTGATGAAAGGCGCCGACCAGGTTCTTGCCCTGCGGCGAGTTGATGCCGGTCTTGCCGCCCACCGATGAATCGACCTGGGCCAGCAGCGATGTCGGCACCTGCACGAAATCAAGGCCGCGGCGGACGATCGCGGCGGCAAAACCGGCGAGGTCGCCGACCACGCCGCCGCCGAGCGCGACCACGAGATCGTTGCGTTCGATCTTGGCCTTGATCAGTTCCTCGCAGACAAACTCGATGCCTTCGTAACTCTTCGAGGCCTCTCCTTCGTCGACGACAATATGCGACGTAGTGATGCCGGCGCCTTGCAGCGACGCCTCGGTCTTGCGCAGCCAGTGGGTCGCAACGTATTCGTCGGTGACAACAGCCACGCGCGCGCCGGGACGCAGCGCGGCGATCCGCTCGCCGAGCGACGACAGGATGTTCCGGCCGATGACGATGTCATAGGAACGGTCGCCAAGCGCGACATCGACCGTGATCGGGCCGGGACTCTTCAGCGGTGCGGTCATCGTGTGGTGCCAAATCCTTTGGTGCCAAATCCTTCAGTCACGTCTTTCGTCGCATGAGCCGGACCGTTGCAGGTCCGTCGCCTCGCCGTGCCCTATCCTGCGGTGAAGGAGGTCGATACATTCATCGACGATCTTTTCGTGCGGCACGTCGCGCGAGGCAATCGTGATGTCCGCGAGCTGGTAGACCGGCTCGCGCTCGGCGATAAGACGCCCGATTGTCGCGGCGGGATCTGCCGTTTGTAGCAGCGGCCGATCTGCTCGACGCCTGACCCGGCGCAAGATCACCTCGGCGTCCGCCTTGAGCCAGATCGAAATCGCCCGCTCGCGGATGCGCGCGCGGGTCTCCTCGCGCAGCACGGCACCGCCGCCGGTCGCGAGCACCATCGGCGCGCCGCTCAACAGCCGCGCGATCACCCGCGCCTCGCCGTCGCGGAAATGTGGCTCGCCGTGGGTTTCGAAAATTTCGGAAATCGACATTCCGGCGGCGAGTTCGATCTCGGCATCTGCATCCACGAACGTCATCGCAAGACGCGCCGCGAGACGCCGCCCGACAGTTGATTTACCAGCGCCCATCATGCCGACGAGCACCAGCGAACGCTCGCCGAGCGCCGCGACGATCGCGGCCTCCGGGGATGTGCCGATATTGGCCGGTGAAACGGTTTCGGACGTCAAAAGACACCTGTCGGAACGCGGTTGGCTTCCCGCCAGCTATACTACTCTCGTCGAGGGGGTTGCCAGAGACTCTTGCACCGGGCTTGCGAACATGTTGGTACTCGGAGCATTCGCCCCAAAGGTTAAAATCGCGCCCGGGACTGCAAATGCCCAGCCTGTTCCGCTTTCTGACCGTCGTCGCGGTGCTCGGCGCGATCGGCTATGGCGTGATTTTCGCGCTGGCGAATTTCGTCAACCCGACGCCACGGGAAATGACGGCGACCATCCACCCGGGCAAATTTCTCAAGAAATAGCTGCTACGCTTGCGGCATGAGATCTAACAAAGCCTCCGATAAACATCTGACGGACCTGTTTCTCGACATGCTGGCTGCCGAACAAGGCGCCGGCAAGAACACGCTCGATGCCTACCGCCGCGACCTGGAGGACTTTTCGACCTTCCTGACGCGCGCGGGGCAGAATTTCGTCACCGCGGGCACCCAGACGTTGCGGGACTATCTCGGCGATCTCGAGATCAGGGGCTTCAAGTCATCGAGCGCCGCGCGCCGTCTGTCCGCAATGCGGCATCTGTTTCGCTTTCTTCTGAGCGAACGCCTCAGGAGCGATGATCCCGCAGCCATCCTGTCGGGTCCGAAACGCGGACGGAGCCTGCCAAAAGTGCTGTCGATATCAGATGTCGATCGCCTGCTTGCGCACGCAAAGGCCGCGATCGATACGCCGGACACTTCATCCGCGCAGCGGCTGCGTGCCGCGCGGCTGTATTGCCTGCTCGAAGTGCTCTACGCCACCGGCCTGCGCGTGTCCGAACTGGTCTCGCTGCCACTGTCGGCCGCGCGGCGCGATGCCCGCATGATCGTGGTTCGAGGCAAGGGCAACAAGGAACGGCTGGTGCCGCTCAACAATGCGTCGCGGCAGGCGATGGCCGATTATCTCACTGCGATGGGCGATCAGCGCGGTGCGAGCAAGGCCGCTGCGGCGCCGTCGAAGTGGCTGTTTCCGTCGTTCGGCGAAAGCGGCCACCTGACGCGGCAGCACTTTGCGCGCGAGTTGAAGGAACGGGCGGCGGCGGCCGGTCTCGCGCCCCGTCTGGTTTCACCGCACGTGCTGCGTCATGCTTTCGCCAGTCACCTGCTACATAACGGTGCCGATCTGCGGATCGTGCAGACGCTGCTCGGCCACACCGACATCTCGACCACGCAAATCTACACGCACGTCGTGGAAGAACGGCTGAAAAGCCTGGTTCGTGACTTGCACCCACTGGCGGAGACATGACGGCGTCACAGCAGGCCTATCCCTCCTCCAGTCCGCCGCGGCCGGCGGCATACACCTTGAACTCGGCACCGCGCCGCAAAACTGGAGCTAAAACCTCATTTCATTACTGCCTTGACACCGGCGCGATCAGCCGCGAAAGAGCGCTCTGCCTTGCCACCCCCGACCGACTCAAGTGCGCGCCGAACATCTGATAAACCTTTGAATTAAAAGAATTTTTCATTTCTCCCGCCGATAGCTTTCGCCCCCGGGCACGTTCGTCCCTATAGTGCTGGAATGCCGGACCCCATGCGTAGTTACCTCGATTTCGAAAAGCCCGTCGCCGAACTCGATTCCAAGATCGACGAACTCCGTGCGCTCGCCGCCACCGGCAGCGACATCGGCGATGAGATTTCGAGCATCGAGGACAAGGCCGCGCAGGCGCTGAGGGACCTCTACGACAACCTGACGCCGTGGCAGAAAACCCAGGTGGCGCGGCATCCGCAGCGGCCGCACTTCTCCGATTTCATCAAGGGGTTGATCACCGAGTTCACGCCGCTGGCCGGCGACCGCAAATTCGGTGAGGACGAGGCGATGATCGGCGGCTTCGGCCGCTTCCGCGGCGAGAGCATCTGCGTCATCGGCCAGGAAAAAGGCGCGTCCACCGAGAGCCGGCTGAAGCACAATTTCGGGATGGCGCGACCGGAAGGTTACCGCAAGGCGGTCCGGCTGATGGAAATGGCCGGCCGCTTCGGCATTCCCGTGCTGTCGTTGGTCGATTCCGCCGGCGCCTATCCCGGGATCGGCGCCGAGGAGCGCGGTCAGGCCGAGGCGATTGCGCGCTCGACCGACGCCTGCCTGTCGCTCGGCGTTGCCAACGTCGCCGTCATCATCGGCGAGGGCGGCTCCGGCGGCGCCATCGCGATTGCGACCGCCAACCGCGTGCTGATGCTGGAACACGCGATTTACAGCGTGATCTCGCCGGAAGCGGCGTCATCGATTCTCTGGCGCGACGGGAGCAAGGCGCAGGAAGCCGCGACCAACATGAAAATCACCGCGCAAGATCTGCTGCGATTCGGCGTGATCGATGCCATACTTAAGGAGCCACCGGGGGGTGCCCATCGCGACGCGGCCGCGATCGTCTCGACCGCCGGCGACGCTATCGCCGAAGCCTTCAACGACCTGCGCAATCTCGACCCCGACGCGCTCCGCAAGCAGCGCCGCCAGAAATTCCTCGATATCGGGCGCAAACTAGGCTGAGCAGGCCGACTTCGAAGTTTTCCACAAAACTTCGCGACGCGGATGCTTTGGCCGTAGCCGGCTCGGGCGAGACGGCGATTCGTGGCCCGCCGCAAATCAAGGCTTTTTCCAGGCGCAGGCCCTAATTCAGCCCGGTCCCGAATATTTAATCTCTATTCACTATCGTCGCCACGGGACCTGTCGCCGCCACCCGTCCAGCTTGCGGGGCCGGAGGCTTAAGGATAATATTTTATTCAATGGCTTGGGGCAGGGAGCCATGAATTTGGGGTACAAGTTTGCCTACCGCTTGCGGAGCTTTGCTTTGATCCATCGCATGATTGTTCGCGCGGTGATGATGTCGGCTGTGCTTGCGGCCAGTGCGCTCCTGACCGGCTGCAACAGCGACGATGTCTCGCTTGCGAGCAACGCCAAGGCCAATCAACCCGTTCCGCCAAAACTCGTCGCCGCCATGACCGAAAAGGACATGGAGTTGCAGTCGCCGATCCTGGTGCGGTTGTTCAAACAGGAAGCCGAACTTGAGGTCTGGAAGCAGAACCGCGCCGGCAAGTTCGCGCTGCTGAAAGCCTACCCGATCTGCCGCTGGTCCGGCGATCTCGGCCCGAAGACGCGCGAAGGCGACCGCCAGGCGCCGGAAGGATTCTACAACATCTCCCCCGCGCAGATGAATCCGAAGTCGGCTTACTACCTCTCGTTCAATACCGGCTATCCCAATGCGTTCGACAAGTCGCTGGGCCGTACCGGCTCCGAACTGATGGTGCATGGCGACTGCTCGTCGCGCGGCTGCTATGCCATGACCGACGAGCAGATCGCAGAGATCTATTCTCTCGGCCGCGAGTCGTTCTTTGGCGGCCAGCGCAGCTTCCAGTTTCAGGCCTATCCGTTCCGCATGACGCCGGTGAACTTTGCGAAGCACCGCAACAACCCGAACATGCCGTTCTGGAAAATGATCAAGGAAGGCAACGATCATTTTGAGGTGACGCATCAGGAGCCGAAGGTTGAGTTCTGTGAGCACAAGTACGTGTTCGATCCTGCAGCCCCTCCAGGTTCGACCAAGCCTCTAATGTTCAATGCGTCGGCGGCGTGCCCGGCCTATGTGACCCCTGACGACATCGCAAGTGCCGTGCGTGAGAAGCAGCAGCGGGACAACGCCGAGATCGCAAAATTGATTTCGAAGGGAACGCCGGTGGCCAAGCTCAACACCGGGATCGACGGCGGCATGAACCGCGTGTTCGCCGCCAAGCTCCCTGATGGTCAAACAGGCTTATCCGATCCTGTCGAGGCGAGCCTCAAGACGGCGACCTTTTCACCCGCACCCGGCACCATTCCCGCTACCGTCAACCCGCCGCGCGATCCGTCTGCGAGCGCCGCCGCATCGTCCGAACCGGTTGTCGACGTGACGAGGCCGTCATCGGCCTTGCTGGCGACCGCCGCACCGAACGCCGCGTCAGACAACATCTTCAGCAATTTCGCCCGCAAGGTTGGCTTCGGAAGCAGCGATACGACCGCTTCGGCGAAGCCCGCCGCGCCCGTGAAACCCAAGGCAGCCGCTGCGCAGCACACGGCCCTGCATCGCACAGCGGCCGCAAAGCCCGCAGCGCCCAAGACGAACGACAAGACGAACGACAAGGCAAGAGAGAGGACGGCTGAGCCGAAGCAGATCGCAACCGCCCGTCCGCCGCTCAAGCCGGCGGCCGCCACGGATGCGCCGGCCCCGCCGGCCTCCGTTCCGGGCGCGGCACCGGTGGTGTCGTCGAATTCGTTCAACAGCCGCTTCTCGGCGTTCCGCTAACCTAATGCGGTCATGCCCGCGAAAGCGGGCATCCAATATTCCAGAGCACGGATAATAAGTGCAGATATTGCGATGTGCTGAATCATCGGCTTTCGCGGATGATGACGACATTGATGTGGCTGGCGCCGATCCTCCCTACCCTGCACAGCGTGCTGCGCTTAAGGGCAGGGAGAAGAAATCAGGCATAGCGGCCGTGGCAATGCTTGTACTTCTTGCCCGAGCCGCAAGGACAATCCTCGTTGCGGCCGACCTTGCCCCAACTCGCAGGGTTGCCCGGATCGCGGCGGGAGTCCGCGCTCGCGGCCGGCGCCAGCGAAGCCTGGGCAAAATTGGCTTGGGCAACCGCCATCTCGTCCTCGCCGGTATTGGGATCGAACTTGTGGACTTCCATCGCGGGCAGTACCGGCTGTTCTTCTTCAGGCGGCACGATCTCGACGCGCATCAGTTGCGCGGTCACCGCCTCGCGCAGATGCGCGATCAGCGCCTCGAACAGACTGAAGGCTTCCGACTTGTACTCCTGCAGCGGATCGCGCTGGCCGTAACCGCGGAGACCGATCACCTGGCGCAGATGATCGAGCATCACCAGATGCTCGCGCCAGAGATGATCGAGGGTCTGCAGCAGGATGGTCTTCTCGACGTAGCGCATGACGTCGGGACCCCATTGCCCGGCCTTCGCCGCCATATGCTCGTCGACGCGGCTTTCGATACGCGACAGCAATTCCTCGTCGGCGATGCCCTCTTCCGCGGCCCATTGGTCGACCGGCAGATCAATATCGAGTACGCGATTGAGTTCTTCCTTCAGGCCCGCGACGTCCCACTGTTCGGCATATTGATTCTCCGGCACGTGTTTGGTGACGACGTCCTCGACGAACGCATGGCGCATGTCGGCGATGGTTTCCGCGACGCTCTCGTTCTGCATCAGATCGACGCGCTGATCGAAGATCACCTTGCGCTGGTCGTTCTGCACGTCGTCGTATTTCAGCAGGTTCTTGCGGATGTCGAAGTTGCGCGCCTCGACCTTCTGCTGTGCCTTTTCCAGCGCCTTGTTGATCCAGGGATGAATGATCGCCTCGCCTTCCTTGAGGCCGAGCCGCTGCAGCATGGAGTCGAGCCGGTCGGACCCGAAAATCCGCATCAAGTCGTCTTCCAGCGACAGGAAGAATTTCGAGCGGCCGGGATCGCCCTGGCGGCCGGAACGGCCACGCAACTGGTTGTCGATGCGGCGCGACTCGTGGCGTTCGGACCCGATGATGTAGAGCCCGCCGGGCCGGGTCACGGTCTTGGCCGGCTTGCTGCCCTTGGCTGGCTCGATCTCGATGACGTCCTCGGCCTTGAGCACCATGTCGCGAAAGCGCTCGATGTCGGCCTTGATCTCCGCGATCTTCGCGGCCTTCTCGGTTTCATCGGCGATATCGGCGGTCTCGTGCTGGGCGCGCAT
>JBDTCP010000136.1:0-3580 GCA_039923555.1 Nitrobacter sp. | reverse complement strand
TCGTCCGCCATTGCCGCCGGAGGGGCCGCCGAACTCGATGAATTTCTCGCGGCGGAACGCCACGCAGCCGTTCCCGCCGTCGCCGGAGCGGATATAGACCTTGGCTTCATCGAGGAATTTCATGGGGAATAGGTAGTGCAGCGGGACGCGCGGGGCAACCGTCAACCTCCAGGGGCGCAATTTCGCCATTCGCATCCCGTTTCACCGGCACTCCAGCGAAATGCCGCCGCTTTCAGGACTTCGAGAGACTGACTTGGGGCCTGATTCCGATATCTCGCGGGCCCGCCACATCGATCGCGCCGCGCTCCACCAGCGTACGATGGAAACGGCGCTTGCGCTCCGACGAGCACGCGAAGTAAGCCGCGCCGCACTGGTCGAGCAGGCTCGCGCGCGTGGCGAAAACCTCGTCCAGCGGCAGACCTGCCTGTTGCAGGGCGACGGTCCCCAGAAACGCGATATCGAGCGCCCTGCCCCGCCCGGCGACAAGCTGGCCGGCAGCCCCGTTCAAGCCCTCGATGGCGTAGAAGGTGCGGAACTGACGGCGCGGGTCGGCCGGGAGTTTGCATTTGGCCTCGATTCTTCGCGTCGTGACGGGCTGATGATCGCCATAGTGAATGACCAGCATCGGCCGATTGGGGAAACGCGCGGCGAGGTCGGCCTTGAGCCTACTCCAGGTCGCGGCGGTCTCCGCAAGCCGCGCATAGTATTCCGCGTAACTCGGATCGGGGTTGCTGGCGTATGCAAACGCCCGCTCGCTCTCAAAGTGTCCGGGCGCGACCAGCCGCCGGCTGTGCGGGCCATGATTGAAGTTGGTCAGCGCAAAGAGAAACCGTGGCGCGGCATCCTCCGCAATTCGTTTCATATGCGCTGCGATAGTGGCTTCCAGAAACATCTCGTCGGAATGCGTCGACTCGAATTTACTGACATCGAATGGTGCGGGGAAATCATCGGTGAACGTGCGATCGCTAATTCCGATCGCCCGATAGAACGCATCGTAATTGAGAAAATTGCGGCGGCAGCTCGACGCCAGCGCCGTGCTGTAACCCAGCGATGCGAGCCAAAGTGGCAGGCTGTGGTGGAATCGGCCGACGCCGCGCTTGAACAGATAATACGCGTTGGAGCCGAAGCTCGCACTGGACAGCCCCGTCAGCAGGCTGAATTCAGACTGCCACGATCCGCCGCCGAATATATCGACGTTGAGACTTCCATAGCAGCCATGGGCCGGGGATAGAAAGGCCGCGACACCGGGCTCGACCGGCAGCCCGTAAGTCCGCGGATCGAAAATCGACTCATGCTGGATGACGATGATGTCGGGATAAATCAGAGTACGCGCGGGAACCGCCGCCATCAGCGGCAACCGCTCGCTGGCGATATCGCAGAGCGCCAAACCGCCGGACTGCCGCCAGGATCTCGGATCGAGCAAGGAGGCAATGAGGGCCGACAGGAAACAGCGGCGTTGTGCTGCGATGGGCTGGAAGACAACCGCTCCACCACCCAGCCGGTAGGCCGCGACCAGACCGGCCAGCGCCGCGATGAAAATGGCGATCCGCCATTCGAATGAAACCGGCGACCCCTGCACATAGAGCAGCGTGGCGATACTGGCGCCTGCCAGCGCGACGCCACCGGCAGCGACCGCCGCCACCGCCAGTGGATACTGCACCAAAAAGAACGGCACGGTGCCCGCGAACGCCAGCGGCAAATCCGTCACGATCAGTTTCTGCCCACTGTGCTTGTACTTGACGACCGATGCGCCTGATACGGCGGCGGCCAGCATCGACGCCAGCAGGATGGCCCGTCCAACATCGTCAACGACGAACAGCAGGAGCGCGGCGCTGAAACACAGTCCGGCGACCGCCAGCCCGAGATGCGCGACGCTGCGCTCCGCCAATGAGACGACGGCGATTGCGAACGCGAGGATCAGGACCAGGGTCATTGTGACTTCGACGCCGCGAAACAGACTGCAACGTTATATCATCGGACCTTCTGGGGACGGTCGTCAACTTTCGATGATTGCGACCGGCGCGCCAGCGGGTATTTCGGATGCCCTCAAGCACCATTCCGGGCATGTAGGCTCCCTCTCTTACAGGAGAGGAGGAGAGGGCTAGGGTGAAGGGTTTAAGACCTCTATGCTGTACCCCTCTCCCCGACCGGGAGACGTAAGGCTCCTGAAGCCGCGCAGAGTTATCGGTCGCGGCGCGCCGCGTTGCTCCAGTTCTTCAGCGACGACCACACGCCGCGCGTGAGACGAAAGCGATCGACCGGCGTCGACGATCCCAGCGCCTGGAAGCGATGCAGTTCGACACCGCTCCACTGGAAGCCGCATTTCTCCAGCACATTGCGCGACTTCGGATTGACGACCCGCGCACCGGAGCGCAACTGGTCGATCGCGAACGTCTCGAAGGTGTAATCGATCACGGCACGAGCGGCCTCGGTGGCGAAACCCCGGCCCCAATGATCGACGCCGAACCAGTAGCCGAGTTCGGGCGCATCCAGCTCGCTCCAGTCGACCCCAGCCACTCCGATCGGCACACGATTGTTTTCGATCAGAAACACCGTCTCGCTGGCGTCGGCGACGGCTTTGACGAAGTGAACGGCGTCATCCTGCGTATAGGGATGCGGCAGGCGTCGCGCCATCAGGGCGATGCGGCGATCGTTGGCGAGAGCGGCAATCGCCTTGGCGTCGGCCAGCGTCGGCTTGCGCAGGCTCAGGCGCTCGGTCTCAAGGACGAACGGCCGCGTCTCGCGCAGCAGGGGCGTCGGGGTTGGGATATCCTGCAACATGGTCGAGCTCCGTGATGCGATTGCAAGAAACGCACAATGAAAAAGAGGAGGCCGGTTTCCCGCCTCCCCCTTGGAGCCCTTGATGCTCCGCCGGTTCAACAGGGACCGGCGGACGCAATGTCATCCACCGTTTATTCGGCCGCGGCTTCCGTCATCGGGAGGACCGATACGAAAGTGCGGCCATTGGCTTTTGCACGAAACTCGACACGGCCTTCGATCTTGGCGAACAGAGTGTGGTCTGTGCCCATGCCGACATTAAGGCCCGGATGCCAGGTGGTGCCGCGCTGACGGGCGATGATGTTACCGGGAATCACACGCTCGCCGCCGAACGCCTTGACCCCAAGACGCTTGCCGGCCGAATCTCGACCGTTACGCGATGAACCGCCTGCTTTTTTGTGAGCCATGGCCCGTCTCCAACCTCGTCCGTATCTCTAGATCAAATCCATGACGGAATCATTCACTTTTTATCACGGATATTTTTAATCGCTCTTATTTGTCGCTCTTCTTCGCCGCCTTCTTGGCTGCGGGCTTTTTTGCCGGCGCCTTTTTGGCGGGCGCCTTCTTGGCTGGAGCCTTGGCTGCAGCGGCCTTCTTGGCCGGCGCTTTCTTCTTCGCCGCCTTCGGCGTGTCGCTCTCGTCGCCGTCGTCGGTCTTGGTCACCACGGGCTTTTCCCGCTTCGGGCGCGGACCGATGGTCGGGGTCTTGCCGTCCGCGAGAATTTCGGTGATGCGCAGCACCGTGATCTCGTCGCGATAACCACGCTTGCGCTTCGAATTCTTGCGGCGGCGCTTCTTGAAT
>JBDTCP010000135.1:0-12682 GCA_039923555.1 Nitrobacter sp. | reverse complement strand
TCCGAAACCTGCCGCTGCTGTTCCAGATCCTGTTCTGGTATCTCGCCGTGCTCAGCACGCTGCCGAATCCAAGGCAAAGCGTTTCGATCTTCGGCAGCTTTTTTCTCAACAATCGCGGTTTGGTTATTCCAAAGCCAGTCGGGCACGAAGGACTTATCGCGGTTGCCGTTGCGATCGGCATCGCGATCCTGGGCTCTGTGCTGTTGCGCAGCTATTTGCGCCGTGCGCTTTTCCAAAGCGGACGGATGATCGTCATCTGGCCTTACGTTCTTGGCTTCCTGATCGGTCTTCCCTTGATCGCGACACTCGTTTTCGGCGTGCCTGTCACTTTCGAGCTACCGGTCCTCAAGGGATTTAATTTCTCCGGCGGCTCGCGCGTGATTCCGGAGTTTGTCGCGCTTACGCTGGCGCTTTCGACATATACGGCCGCGTTCATCGCGGAAGTTGTACGTGCCGGAATTCTCTCAGTTCACAAAGGGCAGATGGAGGCGGGGGCGTCGCTCGGGTTGTCGCGCGGATCGACTCTGCGGCTGATCGTGGTGCCGCAGGCAATGCGCGTCATTCTGCCGCCGCTGACCAATCAGTATCTCAACCTCACCAAGAATTCGTCGCTGGCTGTCGCCATCGGATATCCGGACCTGTTCTCGGTGTTTGCCGGAACGACGCTGAGCCAGACCGGACAGGCCATCGAGATCATCGCGATCACGATGGGCGTTTATCTGCTGATTTCACTCGTGACCAGCGCGATCATGAGCTTCTACGGCTGGCATCTCGCGCGGCACATGGGCGGATGACCGATCAGCCCGCACTGTCGTTCGTTCGCGCCGATCTTTTTTCGGAGCGGCCCGCGCCGACCAAAACCATCGGCTTTGTGGGCTTTCTGCGGACCCGTCTGTTCAATACCCCGACCAATGCACTGCTGACCATCGTGGGTGCGTTGTTGCTCTGGTTCATCATTGTCCCCACGATCCAGTTTCTTCTCGTCGACGCAGTCTGGGAAGGCAAGGATCGCACAGCATGTCTGGCCACTGATGTCGGGCATCCGGTCGGGGCGTGCTGGCCGTTCGTCCAGGCGAAAATCACGCAGTTCATCTACGGCTTTTATCCCGAGCCCGAACGATGGCGGGCGAATCTGACGTTCCTGCTGGCCTCCGCTTTGCTGCTGCCGCTTCTGATTCCGCGATTGCCTGCCAAGAGCCTCAATGCGGGCCTGTTCTTTTTCGCCTTTCCCGTCGTGGCGTTTTTTCTGCTGCATGGCGGGGGCATCAATGGATTTGGCATAAGCTGGATCGTCAGCTTTCTGTCAGGCTTTGCTGACAGCGTCGGCGATGCCGGACGTCAGCTTGCGGCGCTAGGAGAAGACAGCAGCGCCGGAGCAGTTGCATGGTACGTTGGACAAGCCATTACGTTGATCGGCGACGCGCTGGCCCTGCTGGTGTGGCCTCTGATCTGGCTGCGCGATCGGCTCCAAAGCTCCGGTCAGCCGGTCTGGTACGATTTTGCATGCGCCGCTGCGATCGTTTCGGTGCTGCTGTTCCTGCTAAATGGTGCATTCCGCACGGGCTGGCGTGCGCTGGTCATGAGCCTGACAATCTTTATCGGCATTGGGCTTGTGATTGCGGTGATGCATCTCGATCGCGGCGGTCTGCCGATCGTCGATACCCGGCTCTGGGGTGGTCTGCTGGTGACGCTGGTGGTGTCGGTTACCGGTATCGTAGCGTCGATGCCGATCGGAATCGCGCTGGCGCTCGGACGGCGCGCCACCATTCCGCTGATCCGGGTTTTTTCGATCGCCTTCATCGAATTCTGGCGCGGCGTTCCCTTGATCACCGTGCTGTTTTTTGCGACCTACATGCTGCCGCTTTTCCTCCCCGGAAACTTCACTGTTGATGGTCTGGTCCGGGTTCTGGTCGGCGTCGCGCTGTTTGCCGGTGCCTATAACGCCGAGGTTATACGCGGCGGCCTGGCCGCGATCCCGCGCGGGCAGGTGGAAGCGTCCAGTGCGCTTGGTTTGCCCTACTGGAAAACGACGGGACTGATCGTGATGCCGCAGGCGTTGCGGCATGTCATCCCCGGATTGGTCAACAGCTTTATCGCGCTGTTCAAGGACACCTCGCTGGTCTCGATCGTTGCCCTGTTCGATCTGCTCGGAAGTTTGCGGGCTTCGTTCGCCGACCCGACGTGGGCGACGCCGACCACGCTGTTCACAGGCTTCGCTTTCGCCGGAATCATCTATTTCGTGTTCTGCTTCAGCATGTCTCGATATTCACTGTTTGTCGAACACCGTCTGAACGCACACCGGCGAACCTGAGATTTGGACTGCCCATGACGGACGCAAACGCCATCGTTTCCATCGCCGGCCTCAACAAATGGTTCGGCAACTTCCACGTGTTGCGTGACGTCAGCCTGGACGTGGCGCGCGGCGAACGCATCGTCATCTGCGGACCGTCAGGCTCCGGAAAATCAACGCTGATCCGCTGCATCAACGCGCTTGAGGAATTTCAGGAAGGCCGGATTGTTGTCGACGGGATCGAACTCGGTCCCAATCTGCGGCGCGTTGAGGAGGTTCGGCGCGAAGTCGGAATGGTGTTCCAGAGCTTTAATCTGTTTCCACACCTGACGGTGCTTGAGAACTGTACGCTTGCTCCGATCTGGGTCCGCAATATCCCGAAAAAGGAGGCCGAGGCGGCCGCGATGAAGTTTCTCGAACGTGTCAAGATTCCGCAGCAGGCTAATAAATATCCCGGCCAGATGTCGGGAGGCCAGCAACAGCGCGTGGCGATTGCGCGCGCGCTCACGATGAATCCGAAGGTCATGCTATTCGATGAGCCGACATCGGCACTCGATCCCGAGATGGTCAAGGAAGTGCTCGACACCATGGTGGATCTCGCGAAAGACGGCATGACCATGCTCGTGGTCACGCACGAAATGGGATTCGCCAGGGAAGTCGCCAACCGCGTCGTGTTCATGGATGAGGGGCAGATCATCGAATCCAACACGCCGGCGAACTTTTTCGCCAATCCGCAACATCCGCGAAGCCAGCTCTTTCTCAGCCAGATTCTGCGCTGAGATCGCGGCGGCGTCAGGTCGGAGCGAGCGGAATCTTCACCGTGCTTCGCTTCTCAAGCCATTGCGGCACGGGAAGGTTCTTCGAGCGCATGAAGTCCGGATTGAACAGCTTCGATTGATAGCGGTTGCCGGAGTCGCAGAGGATCGTCACGACGGTGCGGCCGCGTCCTAACTGGCGCGCGAGACGAATTGCGCCCGCGACGTTAATGCCGGTCGAGCCGCCAAGGCAAAGCCCCTCGTGTTCGAGCAAGTCGTAGATCACGGGCACGGCTTCCTCGTCGGGAATGAGATAGGCCGCGTCGACCTTGGCGTTGGCAATCACCGGTGTCACTCGCCCAAGTCCAATTCCCTCGGTGATCGAACTGCCCGGGCTAGCCTTTACGGCGCCGTTCTTGAACAGTTCATACATGGCGGCCCCGTGCGGATCCGCAACGCCGATGATGATGTCCTTCTTTTGCTCTTGCAGGAAAGCGCCAGTCCCCGCCAGCGTGCCACCGGTTCCGATCGAACAGATGAAGCCATCGATCTTGCCGCCGGTTTGCTCCCAGATTTCGGGACCTGTCGAAACATAGTGAGCTTTGGGGTTGTCGAGGTTGTTCCATTGATCAGCAAACAGGACGCCGTTCGGTTCTGACTTGCGCAAGTTATCCGCGAGCCGCTTTGCGATGTGCTGATAATTATTCGGATTGCTGTAAGGGAGCGCGGGAACCTCAACCAGTTCAGCGCCGCACAGCCGCAGCATGTCCTTCTTTTCCTGGCTTTGCGTTTCCGGAATGACGATCATCGTCCGGTAGCCACGCGCGCTGGCAACGACGGCGAGTCCGATGCCGGTATTGCCGGCCGTGCCTTCGACGACCAGACCTCCGGGTCTGAGATCGCCGCGCTTTTCGGCTTCCAGGATCATCTGCTTGCCAGCGCGATCCTTGACCGACTGACCCGGATTCATGAACTCGGCCTTGCCGAGAATGGTGCATCCCGTCGCTTCTGAAGCGTGCTTCAACTTGATAAGCGGTGTGTTGCCGATCGCTTCGACGACGTCGTTTTGGATTCTCATGAGATGCTAAATCTTGCCGCGCCCATTGGGGATTTGAGGGTAACCTTAGAGGGCAACCCTAATTGAGAGGTGCGGGAGGTACAAGGGAGCGAAGACCACCGGAAATTTGCCGCACGTCGCCGTTTCCGGAGCTGGCTCCGCAACAGGCGAAATGATCCCACTGTAATCCGTGAAACCGATTATCGGATCAGGCTCCGCCACGGGATGCATTGCCGACGTCATCCTGGAGCGCCGTCTGGAGTCCTCCAAGAATTGCTAGTCCGCATATCCGCCTGTAAAGGTTTTTGCGTTCCTTTTTCGGCGGCCGAGCGCATATCGGTTGTTTTGGCGTTTGCGCGCATTCCGATCTTTCCTGCTTGATCCGTGCCCGCCACGAAGCGAATCGCGAGATGGCGGTTTCAGGGCAGGAGAACCGCGGCGGCGTGTCGTCCCGGGGCAACCGCGCATGAAATCTTGGTAAGATTGCCGGCCCCGCTTGTGAACTGTCGTCAAGAAAGTCAATTAGAATGGGGCTTTCTGATAATTCAGGTACCTAAAGGGTGCGACGATAATCGAATGTATCTAATGTTCTTTGCCGGGGCAGGACTGTCCCACGACTGATCGGGCCGCTAGAATGGAGCGGTTCCAAGAGAAAGCATTACTCGCGTGACCGCGTCGTTTGTTACATCAGAAAAGGTCGGTCCGTGGGCACTGCGACCTCGCGCAAGCTCTTGTCGTCGCCCGTGTCACCCCGTGGGGGACCGGCGTGAGTGATTCTCCTGCGAAGGTCTTGATCAATCCTCAGGGGATCGCGGCCCGGATTTGGCGTTCCGCCATGATTCTTCCGGTGTTGGCGTCGGTCGCAACGTCGGCTGGGTGCATTCTGACCAGGGATCTGCCCGACCCGGCGCTGGACATTCCGACCGGCTACAAGGCCGCGCGGCTGACCACGGCCGTGGCTCCGCCGACGCTCGACTGGTGGCGTGGCTTTCGTTCTTCTGAACTCACGACCCTGATGGAGGAAGCCCAGACCGTCAATCTGGACATTGCGGCGGCGACGGCGCGGATCATTCAGGCCGATCAGCAAGCCCGCATCGCGGGAGCCGCGCTGTTGCCGAGCGTCAGCGCCGGGGGACAGGAAACCTATTCCCGAACCTCGGGCCAGAGCTCCAGCGGGCTGAGCAATGGCGGTCGGGAGGTTGTGAACTACTCGTCCTCGCTGAGCGCCGCCAGTTATGAGATCGATTTCTGGGGCAAGAACCGCGATGCCACGCTGGCCGCGGAGGAGACTGCGACCGCGAATCGCTTCGACCGCGATGTGGTCGCCCTGACGACGCTGTCCAGTGTCGCCAACGCTTATTTCCAGGTGCTTGCCGCACAGGATCGGATTCGCACCGCGAAGCAGAACATCGCCAGCGCCCAGCGTATTCTGGATGCGATCAAGCAACGCCTGAAGGCCGGCACCGGGAACGATCTCGATGTGGCGCAGCAGGAAAGCATACTCGCCAACCAACGCGCGGCTGTACCGCCGCTTCGGCAGGCGCTGGCGCAGAACGTCAACGCACTCGCGACGCTGGTGTCGCGTCCGCCGGAGAGCGTGAACGTCAAGGGCGGGTCCCTCGACCGGATCGCAGTGCCACGGGTCTCACCGGGCCTGCCGTCCGAGTTGTTGACCCAGCGGCCGGACATCCGTCGTCAAGAGGCACAGCTCGCATCCGCGACCGCGAACGTCGGCAGCGCGCGCGCGCAATTTTTCCCGAGCATTCAGTTGACGGGGCAGGGTGGTTATCAGAGTTCGGCCTTGGTCGCGCTGTTCCAGCCCCACGCCGCGTTCTTCAATCTTGCAGGCAGCCTCACACAACCCATCTTCGACGGCGGCAGGATTCTCGGCAATTTCGAATATACCAAGGCGCGACAGGACGAGTTGTTGCAGACCTATCGCAAGACGGTGGTCTCGGCGTTCGCCGACGTCGACAACGCGCTGATCGCGATCCGTCAAACCACGGAGAGGCTCCGCCTTCAGCGGGAGGTTGTGGCTTCTTCGCGCAGGGCATTCCAGCTCTCCGAGCAGCAGCTTCAGGCTGGCACTGCCGATATCGTAACCGTGCTAAACACGCAATTGACGCTGTTTCAGGCGGAAGATTCGCTATCGCAGGCGCAGCTTGCGCGGCTACAGGCATTCGTGAGTCTTTATCAAGCCCTGGGTGGCGGCTGGGAACCGAGGATTGAAAGGCCGGTCAATGCTCTTTAAACCGGATCTGAGGGAAAAGGCGAAGGCCGCCGGCGATGGGATATCGAAGGCTGGCCGCGCCCCACGGCGCGCCGTGTCGATCGTCATCACCCTTTTGATCGTCGGAGGACTCGCTTATCTCGGCTGGACTGCGCTTGAGCAAAAGAAGAACGATGCAAGTCACGTCCGCCCCGACCTCGCGGTTCCGGTGCTTGCGGCCACGCCGCGCATTCAGGACGTGCCCGTTTACCTCGATGGGGTCGGGACGGTTCGTGCGCTGAACACCGTGACTGTGCGCTCACAGGTCGATGGCAAGTTGATTGCAGTCAATTTTACCGAAGGACAGGATGTCAAGAAAGGCGACGTGCTGGGCGAGATCGATCCTGTAATCTACCAGGCGCAGTTCGATCAGGCGGTTGCGAAGAAGGCCCAGGATGAAGCGCAGCTTGCCAATATGCGTCTCGATCTGACGCGCTACCAGCAACTAGCCGCCTCCAAAGCCGGATCGAAACAGCAGGCCGATACCCAGCGCGCCGTCGTTGCGCAGCAGGAAGCGCTCATCAAGGCCGATCAGGCCGCGATCGATAATGCGCAGGCGACGCTCGGCTATACCAAGATCGTTGCGCCGATTTCGGGCCGCGCCGGCCTGCGCCAGGTCGATCAGGGCAACATCATCCATGCGGCGGACGCGACCGGACTTGTCATCATCACCCAGCTCCAGCCGATCGCCGTGCAATTCAGCCTCCCGCAGCAACAGATCGTGCGTGTGAATGCCGCGGCGGCAAAAGGCACTCTTGAGGTCGACGCATTCGGTAATGACGGCATCACGGTAGCCGATACGGGAAAATTGACCGGAATTGACAATCAGGTCGATCAGACCACGGGCACGCTGAAGCTGAAGGCCGAATTTCCGAATGAACATTTCCAGCTCTGGCCGGGCCAGTTCGTCAACGTTCGTCTCAAGGTGGAAACGTTGTCGCAAGCCACGGTCATACCGACCTCGGCGGTGCAGCGCGGACCGCTCGGAACTTTCAGCTATGTGATCGGCAGCGACGATACTGTGACCGCAAAGCCGGTGACGGTGACACAGCAGGACGAAAAAGATGCAGTGATCGCCAAGGGCATTGCTCCAACGGATCGGGTGGTGACCACGGGGTTTGCCAATCTTTCCGACGGCGCAAAGGTGACCGTCAGTCAGAACGATCAGGCGCCGACGGCCGACCTAGCTCCACATAAGCGGCAGGGTAAACGCGGCGAGCGTCAAGGTGGCGGCAACGGCGAGCGTCGCGGCAAGCGGGGCGAGGGAAGTCAAAAGCAGTCGGGCAGCGGGGCGCAAGAGAACGGGCAGTCGAGCGGTACCCCAAAGACTCAACCATGACCCCCGGGCGCAGGATGCTGAGCATCGAACCTGCGGCAGCGAGCTGACAGACATGGGCGTCTCCGAACCGTTTATTCGTCGTCCGATCGCAACGTCCCTGCTCGGGATTGCGCTGTTGATCGGAGGCGCGCTCGGCTATTGGGCGTTGCCGGTCTCGGCGCTGCCGCAAGTCGACTTCCCCACGGTGCAGGTGACGACCCAGTTGCCGGGCGCGAGTCCCGACGTGGTTGCTTCGTTGCTCACTGCACCGCTGGAGCGCCAGCTCGGGCAGATACCCTCACTGTCGTCGATGGCATCGACGAGTTCGTTCGGCGTCAGCCAGATATCCCTGCAATTCGATCTGAACCGCGATATCGACGGCGCCACGCAGGACGTTCAGGCCGCCATCAACGCCGCCGCCGGGATTTTGCCGAAAAACCTGCCGTATCCGCCGACCTACGCCAAGGTGAATCCGGCGGATGCACCGGTTTTGACGCTTGCATTGACGTCGGACACGGTCTCGCTGCGCGCCATGAGCGATCTTGCCGATACCGTTCTGGCCCAGCGCTTGAGCCAGATTTCGGGCGTAGGCCGTGTGTCGATACTCGGAGGCCTGAAGCCTGCGGTGCGTGTCCAGGCAGACCTCGCACGGCTGGCCGCTTACGGCATCTCGATGGAGGATTTGCGAGCAGCGATTGCCGGCGCCAATGTTTCGGGGCCGAAGGGATCGTTGGATGGCGCGCAGCAGGCGTACACGATCGCCGCCAACGACCAGGTTGCGGCCGCGGATGCGTACAAGCCGATCATCATCGCCTATCGCAACGGCGCGCCGGTCACGATTGGCGACGTCGCGCAGATCGTCGACGGACTGGAAAACGACCGCACCGGTGGCTGGTATCAGGGAACACCGGACGTCATCATTGATATCCAGCGCCAGCCCGGCGCCAATGTGATCGAGGTTGTCCGGCAGATCCGGGCCGAGATTCCAAAAGTCCAGCGCGGGATCCCCGCCGGCGTCAAGCTGACGATCGTCAGCGACCGGACTGTGACGATCCGTGCCTCCGTCCACGATGTGCAGTTCACGCTCATCCTCAGTGTCGTGCTGGTCACGCTTGTCGTGCTGCTTTTCCTGCGCTCATTGCGGGCGACGTTGATCGCGGGCGTGGCGCTTCCGCTATCGCTGATTACCAGCTTTGGGATCATGTATTTCGCCGGGTTCAGCCTCGACAACCTGTCGTTGATGGCTTTGACGATCGGCACTGGTTTCGTGGTCGACGACGCTATCGTGATGATCGAAAACATCGTTCGTCACATGGAGAACGGCGAGAGCGTCATGGAAGCCTCGCTCCGCGGCGCCAGCGAGATCGGCTTCACCGTGATTTCGCTGACGGTCTCGCTGATCGCGGTATTCATTCCGCTGCTTTTCATGTCCGGGCTGGTCGGGAGGATGTTTCGCGAATTTGCGCTCACACTCACCATCGCGGTCATTACCTCTGCTGTCGTGTCGCTGACGTTGACGCCGATGATGTGTTCGCGGTTGCTGAAGCATTCGGGAGAGGAGTTCGCGGTTCCGGGATTGGCGGCGATTAGCCGCGGGATCGATCGCATGGTCGAATTCTACCATCGCACGTTGTTATGGGTGCTTCAGCACCAGCGCGCGACACTGGTTGTGACCTTCGCAACGATTGCCGCAACGATGATCCTGTATATCGTTGCCCCAAAAGGCTTCCTTCCGCTGCAAGACACCGCATCGATTATCGCGGTGACTGAAGCAGGTCCTGATATTTCCTTTGCCGAAATGCAAAGCCGCCAGAGCGAGGTGGCCAGCGCCATCAAAGGGGATCTGGATGTGACGGGTGTCGTATCCGTCATCGGCGCCGGTTCCGTGAATCCCACGACGAATGTCGGACGTCTTGTGATGACGTTGAAGCCGCGAAGCGACCGCCGTGACGATGTCGCCGCCGTTATTACGCGTTTGAAGGAGCGCGTAGCCTCGATACCCGGCATGACGGTTTATTTTCAACCGGTGCAGGATGTTCAGATAAGCACGCAGTCAAGCCGTTCGCTATATCAGTACACGTTGACAGGGACCGACGCCGCGCAGGTTTCGGAGTGGACCCATAAACTGGTTGCCGAGCTCCGCCTCGATCCGCTGTTCCAGGATGTATCATCGGAGGCTCAGGAAGGCGGGTTGCGCGCCGCGCTCAATATTGACCGGGCGCGTGCGGGCCAGCTCGGCGTCAGCATTCAGGGTGTCAACGATACGTTGAACGATGCTTTCGCCCAACGGCAGATATCGACCATTTACGGGCAGGCCAACCAGTATCGCGTGGTGCTGGAGGCCTTGCCGCAGTATCAGCGCGATCCCTCGATCCTCTCCAAGCTCTATCTGCCGGGTCTGGCGGGCGCGCAAGTGCCGCTGTCGGCGGTCGCGACGCTGACCCGAACGACGGCGCCGCTGGCGATCTCGCATCAAGCGCAATTCCCGGCGGCATCGCTCAGTTTCAACCTTGCTCCAGGAGAGGCGCTCGGCGACGCCATAAAGCGAGTCAAGATCATCGAGACCCGGATCGGCATGCCCACCAGTATCGTCGGCGAGTTCGCGGGTGATGCGGAGGAGTTCTCGAAATCGCTGGCCGGACAGCCCTGGCTGATCCTGGCCGCGCTGGTCACGATCTACATCGTGCTGGGCGTCTTGTACGAGAGTTACATTCATCCGATCACAATTCTTTCGACGCTGCCTTCGGCGGGCGTTGGCGCCATTCTCGCGCTGATGCTGTTTGGACAGGATCTGTCGGTCATCGGTCTGATCGGCATCATTCTTCTGATGGGCATCGTGAAGAAGAATGCGATTATGATGATTGATTTCGCGCTCGAGGCGGAGCGCCATCAGGGCATGTCGGCGACCGAGGCGATCGTGCAGGCCTGTCTGCTTCGGTTCCGGCCAATCATGATGACCACACTGGCAGCGCTGTTCGGCGCGCTGCCGTTGGCGATTGAAAGCGGCACCGGCGCGGAGTTGCGCTTTCCCCTCGGCATCTCGATCATCGGCGGCCTGCTGTTGAGCCAGTTGCTCACGCTCTACACCACGCCCGTGATCTATCTGGCGCTGGACCGGCTCAACCGGCGTATCGAACAGGCCGTGCCGACGGGCGGACCAGAGCAGCCGCCGATCGCTGGCGCGACCGAGGGAATGTAGTAATGGTCTCGATCTCCGAGCCATTCATCCGAAGGCCGGTTGGCACCACGCTGCTGGCGATCGGCCTGTTTCTGGTCGGTGTGGTCGCCTACGAGTTCCTGCCGGTGGCTTCGGTTCCGAATGTCGATTTCCCGATGATCCGGGTGTCAGCCAGCCGGCCGGGAGCCGATCCGTCGGTGATGGCATCGACGGTTGCCGCGCCGCTGGAACGCCGGCTCGGCCAGATTGCCGGTATCGATCAGATCACATCGACGAGCACGCTCGGCGCCACCAGTATCCAGTTGCAGTTCGCCATCGGGCGGGACATCGACCGCGCCGCGCGCGACGTGCAGGCGGCGATCAACGCGTCGCTCGCCGATCTGCCGAGTGATCTGCCGACATTGCCGAAATTCCGCAAGTCCAATCCCGCTGCGGCGCCAGTCTTTGTTCTGGCGCTGACGTCAAAAACCATGTCGACGAGCGCGATCTATGATGTGGCGGACACCGTAATCGTCCAGCGCATCTCGCAGGTGCCGGGTGTCGGCGAGGTTTCAGTGAGCGGCGCCGATCAGCCAGCCGTCCGGATCGCCCTCAACCCGGTGGCGCTCTCGAACGCCGGCATCGCGACCGACGATGTCCGGACCGCGATCGTGAGTGCGAATCCGCTAGGCCCGGTCGGCATCTTCAATGGCGACCGCCAGAGCGAGACGCTGTCGACCAACCGGCAGATGCGGACGGCGGCCGAATTCCGCGACATCGTTATCAAGAGCTCCGGAGGAAATTTTGTCCGGCTCTCCGATGTCGCCGATGTCGAGGACGCAACGCGGAACAGTCGCTCGATTGCGTGGTTCAACAAACAGCCGGCGGTGCTGATCCAGATCACCAAGCAAGGCGACGCCAACGTCATCGACACGGTGGATCGGGTCAAGCAGATGATCCCCGAGTTGAAACAGTGGATTCCGGCTGGCGTCGAGATTTCGACCCTTGTCGATCGCACCGGATCGATCCGCGCCAGCGTGGATGACATGCAATGGACGCTGCTTGCGACCGCATTTCTTGTGATGGTCGTCGTTTATGCGTTCTTGCGCCGGATCACGCCTACCATTGCAGCGGGCGTGTCGGTCCCGCTGGCCCTGGCGGGCACATGTGCGGGGATGTGGCTGGCAGGGTTCTCGATCGACAATCTGTCCTTGATGGCCCTGGCCATTTCCGTCGGCTTCGTGGTCGACGACGCCATCGTCATGATCGAGAACATGTACCGCAATCTCGAGCATGGGCTGCCTCCCTACCGGGCGGCGCTCGAAGGAGCAAGGCAAATCGGCTTCACGGTGCTATCCATCAGCCTGTCGCTGATCGCCGCGTTCACGCCGCTGATCTTCATGGACGGCATCGTCGGCCGGTTGTTACGAGAATTCTCGCTGACCCTCACATTTGCGATCGTGGTGTCGACGGTCGTGTCGTTGACGGTTACGCCGATGATCTGCGCCCACTACATCAAGCAGGCGACGTCAGCCGATGCGACCCGGTTCGATCGGCTGGTGGAAGGTTTGCTGTCGCGGGTTGTGGCGTTCTATACGCGGACCCTGCGCGTTGTACTCCGCTTTCCGATCCTGACGTTGCTAGTTTTTTTCGCGACGATCGCCCTGACAGTGACGCTGTATATCAAAACGCCGAAGGGTTATTTCCCCATCGACGACAGCGGCTTTGTGATCGGCTCGACGCGCGCGTCGGCTGACGTTTCCTTTCAGTCCATGCTTGGGCTTCAACAACGCATTGCGGATATCGTGATAGCAGATCCGGCCGTGCAGGCGATAG
>JBDTCP010000134.1:0-6151 GCA_039923555.1 Nitrobacter sp. | reverse complement strand
ACCTATCGTTCGGCGCAGGAACGGGTCACCGTCCTCCGCGGAGCCTGCCTGCGCGTTGACGCCGGCGAGAGTGTTGCGCTGACGGGCGAGTCCGGCAGCGGCAAAAGCACGTTGCTGCATCTGATCGCCGGGCTGGACCAGGCGGACGGAGGGTCCATCCGGCTTGGAGATATGGAGGTAGTGGGCCTCGCGGACCGCGGCCGCGCGGCGCTCCGCCGTGACCGGCTGGGACTTGTGTTCCAGCAGTTCAATCTGATCCCCTCCCTGACCGTCGCCGACAACCTGGCATTTCAGTCGCGCCTCGCCGCGCGTCATGATCGACAGTGGCAAAGCGAACTTGTCGATCGGCTCGGGCTCCGCGATTTGCTGAAACGATATCCCGAACAACTCTCCGGCGGCCAACAGCAGCGCGTAGCGATCGGACGCGCGCTTGCAGTCAGGCCGGCGCTGCTTCTGGCGGACGAACCCACCGGCAATCTCGATGAGGCGACGGCCGATGACGTCATGGATCTCGCGCGCGATCTCGTCAGGCGCACCGGATGCGGTTTTCTGATGGTCACGCACAGCGCGCGGCTTGCCGCGACACTGAACCGGCAAGTCCGCCTCAGCGCCGGACTGATCTCGTGAAGCGCGGGCTCTGGATCCTGGCTGTTCTGCTCAGCCATTGGCGCCGGCACCCGTTGCAATTGACCACCCTCGTGATCGGCCTGATCTCGGCGACGGCTTTGTGGAGCGGCGTGCAGGCCCTGAACCAGCAGGCGCGCAGCAGCTACGATCGGGCCGCGGCGATTTTCGGCGGCACCCGCGTCGCGATGCTGGTCGGACAGGACACGACATTTCCCCAGCAACTCTTCATCGACCTGCGCCGGGCAGGATGGCCGGTCTCACCCGTGCTCGAAGGTCGCGTTCGCATTCACGGGAAGACATTTCGCTTGCTGGGAGTCGAGCCGGTGACGTTTCCAGCCGATGCTGGATCCATTCCGGCAATCGGAAAAACGGACCTGCAATCCTTCATCACGCCGCCAGGTGAGGCTCTGGTCGCGCCGGAGACATTGGCCGAGCTGACCGGAACGGAAGGCACGGTGCTTCGGACAGACGATGGCACCTCCCTTCCGCCACTCAAGGTCCAAGCGCAGCTCGCGCCGGGCGTTCTGATTGTCGATGTTGGATTGGCACAGAGCATCCTCCATCTGCCGGACCAGATCTCGCGCCTGTTGATCGGCCAAGCGCGAGGCAGGCAAGCGCCGCTGGAGGCTGTCACTGGTGACAAGCTCAGGTATGTTGCACCGAACGCCGAAACCGATCTCGAGCGTCTCACCGACAGCTTCCACCTCAATCTGTCGGCCTTCGGACTGCTGTCGTTTCTCGTCGGGCTCTTCATCGTCAACTCGGCGATCGGCCTCGCCTTCGAGCAGCGCATGCCGATGCTGCGGACCCTGCGCGCCTGCGGCGTGTCATCCCGCACATTGAACGGTGTGCTGCTGGTCGAACTGTTGATGTTGGCGCTTACGGCCGGTCTAATCGGATTGATCTGCGGGTATCTGATCGCCGCGGCGTTGCTGAGCGATGTCGCCGTAAGTCTGCAGGGGCTGTACGGCGCCCGGATTCCGGATCAATTGTCGCTGAGGCCGGAATGGTGGGCCGCGGGGGTTGCGATGAGCGTCGCAGGTACGCTGACGGCGGCGGCGACGAGCTTGTTAAGAGTGGTGCGCCTGCCGGTTCTCGCGATGGCGCAACCTGATGCCTGGCAGCAAACCCAGCAGCGATGGCTGCGCTGGCAAGGCCTATGCGCCATCGCGATGCTTGTGATTGCCGCCGTTGTGCTGACAATCGGCGATTCGCTGTTGTCGGGATTCGCGGTGCTGGCGGCCCTGCTGCTGGGCGCAGCGCTGGCGCTGCCCGTTCTGCTCGGATTCGTGCTTCACGCCGGCGAACGACACACGCGCCGGCCGCTCGTGATGTGGTTCTGGGCCGACAGCCGTCAGCAACTTCCCGGATCGTCGCTGGCACTGATGGCGCTACTGCTCGCGCTCGCGGTCAATGTCGGCGTCGGAACCATGGTCGAGAGTTTCAGCAAGACGTTCGCCACATGGCTGGACGGCCGGCTCGCCGCGGACGTGTATGTCAACGCACGCGACGACGCGCAGGCGCGCGACATCGAAACAAATCTGCGCGCACGGCCCGAGGTCACCGCGATCCTGCCGAGCGGCCGCGCCGAGATCGAGATCAGCGGCTGGCCGGTGGAGGTTCTTGGCCTCGCCGATCACGCCACCTATCGCGACCGCTGGCCATTGCTGGAGTCCAGAGCCAACGCCTGGGACGCGTTGCGGACCGGTCAGGGCGCGCTGATCAGCGAGCAACTGGCGCGAAAACTGAAACTAGGACTCGGCGATCGGCTGAATGTCAGTACGCCCGGCGGCAACTGGCCCGTGGACATCGCGGCGATCTATGCCGATTACGGCAATCCGAAAGGCCAGATCGCCGTCAATATCGACGCTTTCAGACTCCGGTTTCCGGATCTGCCGCGAACCCGATTCGGCTTGCGCGTCATCCCCGGCAAGATCGCGCCGCTGATTGACGACTTGCGCAGGACATTTCAGCTCGACGAACGCCATCTGTCGGATCAATCCGCGCTGAAAGCGGAATCGACGCGGATTTTCAAGCGGACCTTCGCCGTGACGGCTGCGCTGAACACGTTTACGCTCGGTGTCGCTGGCGTTGCGCTGCTTACCAGCCTGCTGGCCCTGAGCAATTCCCGTCTTCCGCACCTGGCGCCGTTATGGGCGCTCGGCCTGACCCGGCGGCAATTAGCCGGCATCGAGCTTCTCAAGACGATGTCCGTCGCATTCATCACCGCGTTGCTGGCGCTGCCGCTGGGCCTGCTGGTAGCGTGGTGCCTGATTGCAGTGGTCAATGTCAGGGCTTTCGGCTGGCGCCTCCCGTTTCATATCTTCCCATGGCATCTGATCGAATTGCTCGGCGTCGCGATGCTGGCGCCGCTGCTGGCGATGCTGGTGCCGGTCGTCAGACTGATGCGCATGCCGCCGGCGACGTTGATCAAGGTCTTTGCCGATGAGCGTTAGTGCAAAAATCTCGCGCCGGGCGTTCGCAACAGGGCTCGCCGTGCTCGGCCTCGACCGCCGGTTGTCGCTGGCGCAGGGATTCGCCGGTCTCGGCAACGAGGCTTCCGGATTTGCCGAGGTCACGCCGGGGCGTCGTTTCATGTTTCCCGCTGACCATGGTCCACACCCGGACTATCGCATCGAGTGGTGGTATCTCACCGCCAATCTCAAAGACGAGAAGCACAACGCGCTCGGCGTGCAGTGGACGTTGTTTCGTCAGGCGATGCAGCCCGGACCACAACGGGACGGCTGGGCGAACCAGCAGATCTGGATGGGGCATGCCGCCGTCACACGCGCCGATACCCATCGCACCAGCGAAACCTTTGCGCGCGGCGGCATCGGTCAGGCCGGCGCGGAAGCAGACCCATTTCGCGCGTGGATCGATTCATGGCAGATGCGCGGACTCGACCGCATGTCCGCGATCAATATCTCGCCGCTTCAGATCAATGCATCCGGCGCAGATTTCAGTTACGCCCTGCGGCTCGATGCCGACAAAGCCCTCGTACTCCAAGGCGACGCCGGCTACAGCCAAAAATCCGAGCGCGGACAGGCGTCCTACTACTACAGCCAGCCGTATTTCACGGTGAACGGCACCGTCATCATCGACAGCAAACCTGTCAACGTCATCGGGCAGGCATGGATGGAGCGCGAATGGAGCAGTCAGCCGCTGGCATCGGATCAGACCGGATGGGACTGGTTCTCCCTGCACCTTGGAACCGGCGAAAAGCTGATGCTGTTTCGCTTGCGGCAAACCCAAGGCACACCCTCTTTTGCTGGCAACTGGATCGGATCGGATGGGCAATCGGTTGCGCTCTCGCCAAAGTCCATTGATATGACGCCGATGGCGACGACCGAGATCGCGGATCGCAAGCTGCCGACAAGCTGGCGCATCGCGATTCGCGATCGGGGACTGGCGATCGAAACCATCCCGCTCAATCCAGCAAGCTGGATGAGGACGAGCTTCCCCTATTGGGAAGGTCCCATCACCTTCACCGGCACTCATCGGGGTGTCGGCTATCTCGAGATGACCGGATACTGATCGAGCGTAGCCGGTCAATTGGACCATGACGCCCCGAAACACAACGGGCGCGATCCTGATGGGAATCGCGCCCGCCAAATATTGTCAAGGTGAGGTAATCTATTTGGTGAACGGACACCCGCTGTTGGCCGCCGTGGGATATGCGGTATCGCCGGGAATGGTCGCGAGCAGCTTGTAGTAATCCCAATCGCGCTTGCTCTCCTCGGGCTTCTTGACCTCGAACAGATAGAGGTCGGATGCCATGCGGCCGTTGGCGAGCACCTTGCCGTTCGACGTGAAGGAGTCGCTGACCGGCAATTCCTTCAGCTTCTTCACCACGGCATCGCTGTCCTTGGTGCCGGCGGCTTTCACCGCCTTGAGATAGGACAGCGTGGCCGAATAGGTGCCGGCTTGGATCATGCTCGGCATACGCCCGGTGCGCTTGTAGAATTCCTCGGAGAACTTGCGGGTCTTGTCGTTCAGATCCCAGTAGAAGCTTTCCGTCAGCACCAGGCCCTGCGCGGCCTTCAGCCCGAGGCCATGAACCTCGGACGCCGTCAGCAGAAGACCTGCGATCTTCTGGCCACCGGCAACGATGCCGAATTCCGCCGCCTGCTTGACCGAGTTGATGGTATCCGCGCCGGCGTTGGCCAACCCGATCACCTTGGCTTTCGAGCTCTGTGCCTGCAGCAGGAACGAAGAGTAGTCCGATGTGTTCAGCGGATGACGCACCGCGCCGAGCACCTTGCCGCCGTTGGCCTTGACGACATCGCCGGTGTCTTTTTCCAGCGCGTGACCGAACGCATAGTCCGCGGTCAGGAAAAACCAGGTGTCGCCGCCGGCCTTCACCAGCGCGCCGCCGGTGCCGACCGCGAGCGCATGGGTATCGAACGCCCAGTGGAATCCATAAGGTGAGCAGGACGCGCCTGTAATACCGGATGACGCGGCGCCGACAACGATGTCGATCTTTTTCTTTTCCTTGGTGACTTCCTGAACCGCGAGCGCGACCGACGAGGTCGTCAACTCGGTGATCATGTCGACGCCTTCGGTATCGTACCAGCGCCGCGCAATGCTGGAGGCGAGATCGGCCTTGTTCTGGTGATCGGCCGATACGATCTCGATCTTGTGGCCCAGAACTTCACCGCCGAACTCTTCGACAGCCATCCTCGCGGCCTCGATCGAGGTCTTGCCGCCGTAGTCGGCGTAGACGCCGGACTGGTCGTTGAGGATGCCGATCTTGACACCCTGCGCCGATGCCGGCGCCATCATAACCAGGCCGCAAATGCCGGCAGCTACGGACAAAAATACTTTTTTCATAAAACTCTCCCGCGGTTTCTGAACCTAACATTATTTTATATCCCTGCCGCGCGCCGGGTATTCTTTAGTCTAGGGCGGTGCATCCCATGAGCGCGGATGGACGCGCGGCGGGCCGACAAGCCTCTTGTATGGCGAGTCCCTCACCGCTACGGTTCCGGACAATGGAGTAGCTGGAGCCGAAGGAAATGCTGGCGGACACCAAGACGCAGATACTTTCCCTGGTGAACCTCAGGGTAATGGCGGTGATGTTGCCCGCGTTAGTCCTGTCAATCCTGGCAGGATGGGTGATGTACCTGCTGGGTTACCCGATGATGGTGCTTGTGGAAATACGCCTCATCGTGGAGACGCTGATGCACCTCGTGCTGGGAGCCTGGTCGGCGTTGAAGGCCTTCTTCTATGGGATCGTGGTCTTCGGACTTTTTCTCGCTCTTCTTTTGCCGATCTTGATAGCTCAACGGCTTATGCAGAAGAAACGGAACGTGCCCTCGGCCGTCTCAAATCCGACAACTCCACTTTAATCACGTCTAGCGGAGGTGATGCGGCGATAGACGCCGGCTACATCTTCACGCCACGATTTCTACAATCGCCGGGTCTCATTTCTTGCAAAAGCTCCAGACAACGGAGCAGACGCAGGCGTGGATGGGCCATTTTATCCCGCGACGACGTCGACGACACCAACGCGCCGCGCGGCGGA
>JBDTCP010000133.1:0-13837 GCA_039923555.1 Nitrobacter sp. | reverse complement strand
GAGCGCGAAGCGGCCGAACCCGCCGCTGCCGGGCGGAGGCTGCCCCGCCCAACGCAACGCCTCGCGCAGCGAGGCGCTGTCGGCGGTCAGCGTGCCGTCCATCATCAGGCTGACCCCATTCGCGACCGTGCCGTCGAACGCGAACTTCAGCGGCGCGCTGGCGACCTTCATCCTCAGGCCGGATCGCTCGCCGGACAGTGCCGCGAGAAAATCGCTGATGCCGATGCTGCCGTCGACCCGCTCACCGCGCCAGTCGAACTGTCCGGTTGCGGCGAAGGAGCGGGAAATCGAGGGCCACGCCAGCGACAGGTCGATGTCGCCGAGGTTCTCGGAAACCTGATTGGCAGTGTCCTCATAGCTGAGTTCGCCATCCTGGATCCGGATTTCGGAGAACGAGATCGGGCTATCGGCTCCGGGTTTCATGGTTCGCGCGGTCGTTTCCATGAACGGGGTCCAGTTGCTCTCGCCGTCGGCGGTGCGCGTAACGCGTATGTGAGGGCGCAACAACGTGACGTCCGCGATCTGGAAGCGCTGCATCAGCAGCGGAAGCAGACGCAGATTGGCGGTCAGCACGTCGATGCTGAGCGCAGGAGCATCGGTGTCGCTGCCCTTGATGCGGACATCATGGAACGAGACGTAGCTGCCCGGAAAAATCGCGACGTCGATATGGCCGTTGACGACGAAGTCGAGACCTGTCACCGCGCGAATCTGCGTTTCCACCGCCTCTTGCAAGGCGCCGCGATCGAGCAGCCGCGACATGGCGATCAGCCCGATCACCCCGATCAACGCAACTCCCAGAATTGCCGCAACCGTCATTCCCAGGCGCTTCATTCCTTGGGCCATCGTCAATGATATTCCGAGGTTGGTGGCGTTCACCGAGCGGTCGTGCGCGGACCCGGCTGCGGCGGAACTTGATTGGTTTTCTTGACGCTTTCAAGGCCATAAGGACAGCCATACCTCCGATTGACGCCCCGTGAAGACTTCGCTTAATACTCGCCCGGTAACCGTGTCGGCGCGCTGGCAATCGGCGCCTCCCTCCCTGAGTCGCAGCCATGAACAAGGTCTATCCCGACGCCCAATCGGCCCTCGACGGCATCCTCAAGGACGGCATGATGATCATGTCGGGCGGCTTCGGCCTGTGCGGCATCGCGGAGACGCTGTCGGACGCCATTCGTGACTCCGGTGTCAAGAAACTGACTGTGGTGTCCAACAATGCCGGTGTCGATGGCGTCGGACTGAGCCGTCTGCTGGAAACGCGGCAGATCAAGAAGATGATCGCGTCCTATGTGGGCGAGAACAAGCTGTTCGCCCAGCAGTACCTCGCCGGCGAACTGGAACTCGAATTCAATCCGCAGGGCACGCTGGCCGAGCGTATCCGCGCCGGCGGCGCCGGCATTCCGGCGTTCTACACCAGGACCGGCGTCGGCACCCTGATTGCCGAAGGCAAGGAGGTGAAGGAGTTCGACGGGCAGAAATATCTGATGGAGCGTGGGCTGTTCGCCGATCTCGCCATCGTTCACGCCTGGAAGGGCGACACCGCCGGCAATCTGGTCTATCGCAAGACTGCGCGGAATTTCAATCCGATGATGGCGACAGCAGCGAAGGTCACCGTCGCCGAAGTCGAACATCTGGTGCCCGCAGGCGAGATCGACCCCGATCACATCCATACGCCCGGCATCTTCGTTAAGCGCATCGTCGAGGTGGGCACCGCCAGGAAGCGCATCGAATTCCGCAACACCCGCCCGCGTCCGGCGGCATGATTCCGATAAGTGATCTTCCGGTTTTCGGAATGGATCATGCCGAAATGAAATGAACGCCGAACTGCCGTTATACGCCGTCATTACGAGCTCGCGACAAAATTGGCTATTGCCAATTTTACGCGTAGCGAAGCAATCAAGGCGTGGAAAACAAGCCTGGATTGCTTTGTCGCTCCTCGCAATGACAGGATACAATAAGACAGGAGAGTCCCATGGCCTGGACCCGCGAACAGATGGCGGCACGCGCCGCCAAGGAATTGCGCGACGGCTACTACGTCAATCTCGGCATCGGCATTCCGACGCTGGTGTCGAACTATATCCCCGACGGCATGAACGTGCAGCTCCAGAGCGAGAATGGCATGCTCGGCATGGGTCCGTTTCCGTATGAGGGCGAGGAGGATCCCGACCTCATCAACGCCGGCAAGCAGACCGTGAGCGAACTGCCGACCACCAGCTATTTCTCCTCGTCCGACTCTTTCGGCATGGTGCGCGGCGGCCATATCGACCTGTCCATCCTCGGCGCGATGCAGGTGGCGCAGAACGGCGATCTCGCCAACTGGATGATCCCCGGCAAGATGGTCAAGGGCATGGGAGGCGCGATGGATCTCGTCGCCGGCGTGAAGCGCGTCGTCGTGGTGATGGAGCATTCCGCCAAGGACGGCCCGAAGCTGCTCAAGCAGTGCAATCTTCCGCTCACCGGCGAGAAGGTCGTCGACATGGTCGTCACCGACCTCGGGGTATTCACCATCGACAAACACGGCAAGAGCGGCATGGCGCTGATCGAACTCGCCGACGGTGTCCCGCTCGACGAGGTGAAGGCGAAGACCGAAGCCGAATTCCGCGTCGCGCTGAAGAACCCTTGAACCACGACGGAGGCGCCTCTACCAGCGCCGCCCGCCGAACGCCGCCGAATCGCCGGGCAGGAGAGGCGAGCGGATGTCGCTGTCCGCAAGGCCGGATTGGAATTGCGTATAGCCGGCCGAGAGCGACAGGCTGAGGTTTGACGTCGGCCGGATCTCGACGCCCGCATGGATGCCGTAGGCAGGTGGTGTACCGGTGGTGTTGGGGCTAAAGGACGTGATGGCGCTGAAGGCGTCCGGGTTGTATTTCAGGGTATCGACACCGCCGAACACCGTCACCGGCAGGTTGCCCGTACCATTGAAGTTGTATCCGAACTGCGTGCTTTCATAGGACAGCGAACCGAAACCGCCGAACGTGCCTGCGCCATTCCAACCCAAGCCGCCTGTCAATGAACTGGCCGGGGCGCTGTAGCTTCTGAACGAAAACCCGCTCGCGTCGGAATCCCCGGCGAAGCTCGGAAAGTTGCTGTATGCCGCCGCGCTCGTTGCTTGAGCGGCGTTGCCGAAACCGAACGGACCGAATGGAATCCAATATCTCACTGGCTCGGCTTGGGCGTGCGCAACGGGCGCGCTCAGACTCAACACCGCCGCGATGATTGCGAGACCGCATTTAGCTGAGAAGGTCGGCATCCGGGCTCCGTTACGGTGCCTGCATTATATGCTGCAGACACGGCAGATGCCAGCGAGCCGCCGCTGTTTCGTTGGGTTATGAATTACCGATCGCCGCGGAATTCGTCGGTCGGGGCGCGCTACGCGCGCGTCGTGACCTGAGAGAACACCACCTCGATCAGCGTGCCCGAATGCGGCCCGGTCTTGATGTGGAATTGCGCGCGATTGGCTTCCACCAGCGCCTTGGTGAGCGACAGGCTGACGCCGGCACTCTCCGAGCTCTGATCGCTCGGCGCAGGTGTCCGGAACGGCTCCGTCGCCGCGGCCACCTCGTTTTCGTTGAGGCCCTGTCCGGTGTCGCGCACGCGCAGCGCCACGTCGCCGAAATCGTTCAGCGCGGTCGAGACGATGACCTGGCCGCCCGCGTTTGCAAGATGGATCGAATTGCCGATCAGATTGAGTGTGATCTGGCGCAGCGCGCGCACGTCCGCCACGACCGCCGGCAGCGTATGCGCGAGTGAGGTGCGGATGATGATGCGCTCGCGATTGGCCTGCGGCTGCATCACCGAGACGCATTGCTCGACCAGTTCGTTGAGGTTCTGGTTGACGAAGGCGAGATCCAGCTTGCCAGTTTCGATCTGCGACAGGTCGAGCAGATCGTCAATGAACGCGATGACGCGTTCGCCGGAGGTGCGGATGTCTTTCATGTATTCGACATAGCGTTCGTTGCCGAGCGCGCCGAATTTCTCGCCGATCATCACTTCCGCGAAGCCGATGATGGCGTTCAGCGGCATTCGAACTTCATGGCTGATCCGCGCCAGCACGTCGGCCTTGGCGTTCGCGGCGCGATCGGCCTGCCTCCGCGCCTGCAACAATTCGGTCTCGATCTTCCTGGCCGGCGACAGGTCGCGGAACACGGAGAAGAAGTTGGGGCCATCGGCTTGCGTCCGTCCCATCGTCATCGATAGTGGAATCAGGCCGCCTGCGCGCGCGCGGCCCAGCACGTCGCGGCCTTGATCGAGCGGGCTTGCGACGTCAGCGCGCGTGAGGCCGTTGAGATAGTCACGCACCGCGGGCTGACTTTCCGGTGCAAAGAGATCGGCGAGATTGAGTTGCGTGAGACTGTCCCCGGAATGGCCGAATAGCGCTTCGGCGCTGCGGTTGCAGGCGGTAATGCGTCCGCCCTCGTCGAACATCACGACGCCTTCGGCGGCGGTGTCGAGGATGGCGCCGAGTTCCTCGGCGGTGGCGTGGCCCACAGGAGACGGCGTTGATGCAGGCGGCGCAGCCGCGGCCAGTTCGGCGTCGGCCGGTGCGTTCGCGCAGATCAGCGCGTGCGCGGGCTCGCCGTCCCAGGCGATCACGAAAAGATTTGCAGCGATCGGTTGCTGCTGCGGCGCGCCTGACGGCGGCCCGACGGAAATGGTGACGGGTGTGCCGGTAGCAGACGTGCTGTCAGCGGACACGCCGGATTCGACCCGCAGAGCATCGGCCCCGCCCGCCTCTTCCAGCGCATGCAGGCTGTCGTAGCCGGCCTGCGCGAGAAAAGCCTTGTTGGCGTAGAGCAGGCGGTCCAGCCGGTAGATCATCACGCCGGTCGGAAGCAGGTCGAACACTTGCCTGTCACGCGCGCTGTTGTCCTGCGGCGGTGGTTCGGGCTGAGACAGCAAGTCCGCCTGCGATCCGGTGGTATCGGAGGTTTCCGGCGCGACCGGCTGCTCGGCGGCAGTCTCGGGTTCCGCGGTTATGGGTTCGCTTTCCAGCCGCGCCGAGAGCTGGCGCGCCAACTCGTTGAAGGCGTTGTTCTCGACCGGCGTGAGCGAAGGCGATTTCAGATCGGTCGAGGACCTGAACGGCAGGACGTTTTTGGGCGTTTCCACGGTGCTGTCCGGTTCTGCTGGTTGCTGCAAGGATTCGGGAGGGACGGGCGCGGTGTCGGGAGAGTTCGATGCGTCAGCCGGCAACGGCGGAGAGGTCTCGCTGAACAGGAATTCGTCACGCCGACGCGCAGCGAGACGCGCGAGACCTTCGTGATCGCGGCAGACGCCGAAACCGCGATAGCCTGCGAAATTGCGCGCGCGATCGTAGATCGGCAGTCCTGACAATTCGACGGGCAAATGCGCGTCGGGTCCGTCAACAGGCCAAAGGAGCGTGATGCCGCTCCAGGTGTTGCGGGTTGCGACTGCCTTCGCGACGCGGTCGTCAGGATCGAGCCCGAACTGTTCGGTGATCTCGCTCCATAACCGGCCGAAGCCCGCGGCGGTTCGCGTGCCGATCAGGCGGGTGAATTCGTCGGACCCGAACGAGAAACGGCCCTCGGCATCCATTTGCCACGTGAAACGCAGTGGATGACGGCGCATGTGTGGCGAAGGTTCGCGCGACGGGTTGTTGTCCAATGTGAGCCCCGCAAATTCCGCGAATTCCGCCGGCGGCGCGGGGTTAACGGGTTGCTCGGCGGCCGGCGGCGTTTCGCCCAATGGCTCGGATTGCGGTTCAGGCGAGGGCGGTGTGTGCAGCGCTGCAGAGTGATGCGTAGCGCCCGGCACCAGCAGAGCGACAAGTCCGAGGTCGCTGCCGCTGCCGACACGTTGCAGCACCATGTGGCCCGGTCCGATCGGCGTCTCGGCACGGCCGTCGCGCAACGCGTCGTCGCGTGCGGCATCGAGCCCGGCTTCAGTTAGATCGCGAAATCCGAACAGTGACCGCGCGGCGTCGCTGGCGCCGACGAGCAGGCCGTCGCGCGCAAACGCGGCGATCGGCGTATCGATGCCATCCACCAGCCGTTGCAATCGTTCGACCAGGGGCATGCTGCGGCCGGCGGGCTCCGCAGCCGTGATAAGGATGCCGCTGCCGCCATCGGAGAAATCCAGCCGCGCGCAGGCGCAGGTGACGAGACCGCCGAGCGCTGCGCCGAAGCCGCGCAGGCGTTCAAGCCGCATCGCGCCTGTTGGTGGCAACCGGTCCGCGAGCTGCGCTACCTGACGCCGGTGCGGATCGGCGAGACCGAAGTTTCGCGATGCCAGCGCGGATGCGTTGGCCGCGCCAAACACGCCGGCGCCGACCGGATTGGCCCACAGGATTTGGGCGCCGTCGAGCGACCACAGCCACGCCGGCAGGGCGCTCGCCGCATGAACGGCCAGTCGTGGATCGCCCACGCCTTGCAACTGGAAATCAGCGCTGTTCATGGACACCGTACGTTCGACGTCTCTGGTTGTTGCCTGCCGCGATTGCGCATGCCGGCGCTCGCGGGCGCTGTGTTAACAGATCGCCAGTATCGCGTCCGGCACAGGCAAGGTCCACGGCTCCCGCTGTGTAATCCCCGCCAAAGCCCGGATAACCTTAATTCGCCGGCTGTTATGAACCTTCGCGGCCTGGGACACGTTGGAGGTGTTGCAAAAGCAAACAAGAGGTTCACGATACCTTAACTGGAACCAGTGGCGCGGTTCAGAAGCCGGATATCGCGCGCAACGGGAGGGCCGATTATGAGCGACGAAAGGCGTGAGCGTTTCGAAATTCCGAAAGACATGCAAGCACTGGCCGAAGCTGGTTTCGAGCAGGCCCGCAAGGCTTTCGAGAGCTTTCTCAGCGGTGCCCAGCAGACCGCCGGTTCGATCGAGGAGCGCAATGAGGCCGTTCGCAGCAGCGTTCGGGCCATCAGCAGCAAGGCGATCTCCTTCGCCCAGCAGAACATGAGCGCATCGCTGGACTACGCCGAGAAGCTCGTCCGCGCGAAGGATCTCTCCGAGGTGATGCGGCTGCACGCCGAATATGTACAGAGACAGATGAAGGCGCTGAGCGAGCAGGCCGCCGAAATAGGGGAGAGCATGGGCCGGGCTGCCATGGAAACAGGGAAGCCTAAAAGCTAATGCCGGTGCCGGCCGGGACCGGCCGTTTCGAGCCTCCGGGACGAAAGTCCATTCTGCATTGCAATATTTGTTGCGATGCACAAATTTACGTGGTAAAAGTCTGGTAGATGCCTGCCTGAGCCTCGGGTCGAGAGTCCCTGGAATTTTGGCATCCGTGATCCGCTCCGACGATCCAGCCCGCGTCTTGTGGCGAATGGCCGTTTGCAGGGTCACACGGTTTCACCCGAAGCAAAGGACATATGCCATGGCCAACACGACCGATCCGTTCGAATTCCCCGAGCAGGTGCGTGCATTCGCCGAAAAAGGTGTCTCGCAGGCCCGTGACAACTATGCGAAATTCAAGGAGGCTGCGCAGAGCGGCAACGGCACCATCGAGGCCGTGTTCAGCGCCGCCGGCAAGGGTGCGCATGCCTATTCCACCAAGGTGCTCGACTTCGGTCAAGCCAACACCAACGCCGGCTTCGATTTTCTGCAGGAGCTGGTCGGCGTGAAGTCGCTGTCCCATGCGACTGAAGTGTGGAGCACCCATACCCGCAAGCAGGTTGAGACGTTTGCAGCCCAAGCCAAGGAGCTAGCCGAACTGAGCCAGAAGATCGCCACTGAGACCGCCGAACCGATCAAGACCGGCGCCTCGAAGCTGTTCCAGCCGGCCGCCTGATCGAACGGATCGTCCGCGGCTCGCGACAAAACCCGGACCGGTTGGCCCGGGTTTTTTGCTGTTTCAAAGCCGTCCCGCATGCGGAGAGCCGGTACGCTTTGGGTCGCGATAACGGATCGTGCGGCCTTGCCAAAGCAGGGCGTTGCACCTAGTTTCCGCCCGTTCGTGACCCCATTGCGGGGCCGATCAAGGATGCAGTTGTAGCTCAGTTGGTTAGAGCGCCGGTCTGTGGATCCGGAGGTCGGTGGTTCGAGCCCACCCAACTGTACCACCAAAATCAACAAATCAGCCGCCGCTGCCTTTTGTTGGCGCGATCAGGTCGCGAACCCCACCCGCACGCTAACGGGTATATCGATCGTAGTATCGTTGAAGACTATTCCGCGGCGGCTGCGATCCTCTGGTCAAGATCACGCCCAGTGCGAAGCCGATAACCCCTGCCATGAGAAGGGCGCTGCCTGGGCTTCTGGCGACAAGCTCGGAGCCTTGATCGTAAGCCGCCGAGCCAGCTTCAGCCAAATTATCAGCCATGTCTCGTGCGGCGTCTTTGACCTGACCGGCCGCATTTTCGAGTGCGCCCTTAGCTTCCGTGCCGGCGTGACGATCAACCATGATACACTCCCTGTTGCAGCAACAACCGTCCGCGGCGGCTATCGTTCCGGTGAGGCGGAGTTGGCCGTAGCGTGCGAGCACTCGCACGGGTGGCGGCCCGGAATAACGAAACCCTTGTAGACTCCGGAAAATCGCCGGCCTGCCGGCGATATCCCGATGCAAAAGAGGCCGGGGTTGGCCCGGCCTCTTCGTTCAAAGTCGCGTCTCGCGTCAGAGCTTTTTGTTGACGGCATCAGCCGCCTTGTCGGCGGCATCCTTGGTAGCGTTCTTCGCGTCACCAAGCGCCTTCTGAGCATCGCCCTTCAACTCCTGGGCCGCGCCTTCTGACTTCAACTTGTCGGAATCGACGGCGTTGCCGATGCCCTGCTTCGCCTTGCCGATGGCTTCATTGGCAAGCCCGGCCGCCTTGTCAGTGGTTCCACTCATGAGATTTCCGATGCAGTTTTGAGGATCGATAGTTCACAACGCTGTCGGGTGTTCTGAGTTCCACGTTCAGATGAGCAATAGGGCGAATGCTATCTCGTGTCTTTCTTGAATTTAGATGCATCTTTTTTCTCCGCGTGCTTGTTTGGATGTCCGACATTGCGTTTTGTGACGGAGTTTTTATGCCTGCTGGCGACACCACGAGATCGACAGTCGCGTCGATGAACCAGGAATTAAGCGCCGCTGGTGGCGGCCTTGCCGGAAATGAGGATGTGTTACGCAGCGTTCTTGCAGGTTGCGGAGACTGCATCAAGATTCTGGACCTCGATGGTCGTTTGCAGTTCATGAGCGAGGGCGGCAAACGCGTCATGGAAGTCGAGGACTTCGGCAAGCTCAAAGGTTGTCCGTGGCCAGATTTCTGGACTGGCGACGGAAACAGCGACGCTAAACGTGCCGTTGAGATGGCTAAAGCAGGCAGCACAGGACGCTTCAGGGGCCCCGCCAACACCGCCAAGGGCAATCCTCGCTACTGGGATGTACAGGTTTCACCCATCGTTGGGATTGGCGGCAAGCCAACTCATTTGCTTTCAATCTCTCGCGACATCACCGAGGAATGGCGCGCTACCTCAGAATTGAAAGAAGCAGCTGGACGACAGGCTCTCTTGGCTGGTGAGTTGCAGCATCGTATTAAAAATACGCTCGCGATGGTGGGAGCAATCGCCAATCAAACCATGCAAGGCGAGAGTGTTTCGGCAGCGCGCGAGGCATTTTCCGCTCGACTGATGACGTTAAGTCATGCGCATGACATTCTGACTCAGACAAGTTGGACGAGTGCTCCGATTAAAGATGTTGTCGAAGGTGCGCTCACGCCGTATCGCTCCGGCCGAGGGCGCATTCAAGTGAGCGGATCAAATCTCGATTTGTTGCCAAAGCAGGCACTTGCGCTATCGCTCGCAGTGCATGAACTGGCGACAAATGGCACCAAGTATGGCTCTCTGTCCGCCGACGGCACGGTGGATATTGAATGGTCCAATGAACCAACAGAAACGGGAAACGGTTTCCGCTTCACATGGACAGAGAGCGGCGGCCCTTCCGTTAAAGAGCCAACCCGCAAAGGATTCGGATCGCGGCTGATTGAAAAGATGCTCGCGAACGATTTCGGGGGTGAGGTACGGACCTTTTATCATCCAGGCGGAGTTGTGGTTGAACTTGTCGCGCCGATGGTACGACGACCTCAAACTCAAGTTAGCGACTTGTGATGATGATTAGCGAGACAAATCGCAGGAAAAAGCTGGTTCTCGTGGTCGAGGATGACTTTCTCTTACGAATGGATGCGGTGCTGATGATCGAGGAGGCGGGCTTCGACGTTCTGGAGGCTGCCAATGCGGACGACGCAATCATGATCCTTGAAAGGCGGTTCGATATCGATGTCGTGTTTACTGACATCGATATGCCGAACGGTTCGATGAATGGATTGAGACTGGCCCATGCGGTCAGAGATCGTTGGCCACCGATCAAGATCGTCACAACGTCGGGGCAACTTCGGCTCAAAGACGAGGATTTGCCTCACGGGAGCAAGTTCATTCCCAAACCCTATAGCGTTAAGCTCGTAAACGAAACGATCCGCGAACTGATCCAACAATGAGAAGCTGAGCTTTCTCATTCTCCAATCGTCCGCAGATCGTTCGCGCATGATTCAACGGCGAAATCGAATTCATGATAAAGCCGCCGAAGTCCGCTAACTAACTTCTGCCCCATCGGGGCGGGCAAGTTTCAGTTAGTCGGGCCACGACTGCGCCTTCGCGTACCAATCGTCGACTGCCTTTTTTGCAACGTCTTTCTGGTACCCGTACCGCTGTTGCAGCTTTCCTTCGAGCTGCTCACGCTTGCCGGCGATTTCATAAAGATCGTCGTCAGTGAACTTGCCCCATTGCTCTCTCACCTTGCCCTGGAGCTGCTTCCAATTTCCTTCAATCCGGTTCCAGTCCATTGCAATCCTCCTTCATTGGTTTGCGAAGGAGAGAAACCGGCGGGCCGAATTTTGTTCCGCGTCCAGGTCCCGATGCCGGCGAACGGCCGGCGTGAGGAGCCAAAGCTCCGCCCGATTGAGCGATTCCTGCAGCGGACATTATCGCCTTCGCTGATGGCCTTGCTCGGTGCTTTAGAAAATAAAATGATAAGTTGCTCGCGCGAAACGGCGCTCGCCGATGTCCGATTTGAGTCCGCTGTGCAGCAAAGCGGAGCGTCGCTGACCCACTCCAAAATAAGGAGTAAAGTCCTTGCGCGTATTCCGTCAAAATGGAGTCCGGCTTGCGACCGGAATACGCGCAAGTTTGAGAGCATTTTTACGGCTAACCGGATTCCACTTAGCCGGGAAAATACTCTAATACCCCATCCACCGGGGCGGTTCGTTTAATTTGTCAGGCCACGACTGCGCTTTGGCGTACCAGTCGTCGACTTCCTTTTTTGCGACTTCGTTCCGATACCCGTAGCGCGCTTGCAGCTTCTTTTCGAGTGCCTCACGGTGGCCATCGATCTCCCAGAGGTCGTCAAAAGTAAACTTGCCCCACTGGTCTCTCACCTTGTACTTAACCTGATCCCAATTCTCTTCAATCCTATTCCAGTCCATTTGCTAACCCTCCTTCATCGTTTCGTGATGGAGACTAACCAGCGGATGATCGACCTTTGTTCCGATTTTGCCAGATGTCTAATGGTCGCACCCAGTGGCAACTGGTTCCCGCGCTTCGTCTGCGGAGTAAGCGATTGCTGGATCGCCACATCCATATCAGGAGTCATTGCATGGTGCAGAAAACCGGAAGCGAAAAATACAAAACGTCCTATCCGGATCCCGACGCAACCGAGTTCACTTACGACCTTGAGGCATACAGCGCGCCTGGTTTCCCTGAACGGTTGAGCAGTCCGATGCGGCTCGACCTGGGATTGCTGGCGCGGATTGCCGCCGCCAGAAGCGCCGACGGGCCGGTTGACCCTCTCTCGGTCTGGTCGCGATGGTACGCCTCGCAGGTCGAGGAATTGCGTGCCCGGTGGATGGATCTATTCGACTTCTACAAGATCACGGCGCGATCGCCGGAGGATGCGTGGATGCAACTTGCGACCGCCCTGGCGCGAGACTTTGTTCCGGGCCTTCTGGTTGAGAACGTTCATCCGACCCAGGATCTTCTCATAGAACAGGCACGGCTTTTCACGCTGATCACAGAAGTGTCAGAAGCCGTACTCGCGCGTCGCGCTGAGGCGAAAGCGCACGATGCATCGGAACGAATGGTCCTCGAACATGACTTTTTCAACGAGCATCCGTGGAATGCCGAGCTATTTGGAAAGAAGCCGAACAGCATCGATACACTGACAGCGAGGTTTTCGCGGGAAAAGGAGCGCTTCGCCAGGCTACTGATCGAGCAATATTGGTCAAAGGCCGCGATAATGTCCTTCTTTGCCGACTCTGGACTTGAAGTGCCCGAATTCGTCGCGGAACTGCCCGCGTGATGAGCGGCGCGCTTATGACATGCCCGCACTGTGCGGGCCTTGGCCGCGATTCGGCCGTTACCGTCATCGATGCCGCCTTGCAGGCGGTTAAGCGCTGCCCGTTGCCTGGAAGGGCCTCTTCCGAGGCCCATGAAGGCTGCACACGCCGGGAACGGGTTAGACAAAACGCGTGCCGATGCGTTGGTGCCGCAGCCTGAAACCGGCAAAATAGGCTACGTCCATCATCCCCGTCGCGGCCGGTTGTCACCCGGCGCGTGTTACTGACAAAGAGCATACGCGGGTTTTATAGGATGATCCATGTTCCTCGGGGGGCGGCCTGTAAAACAGTACCGCGCTCGACACCGTTTCATCGGCGAGATACGGCAATTTTCTCGCCAACATCGGATACAACCAAACCCAAACTCATCATGCTCTGATCTAGCGTGATGCCGTGACGGCGATCAAATCCGGCAAGCTCTCGTGCAAGGCTCGCAGCGTCCTCAACGTCGATAGATCGGCGAGACCATCGACGCGTTCGGGCCGGAAGTGTCGCTGGAAGGCCGCCACCACTTCCATGGTGGCGGTATCGAATGTCCCGCTGGCCTTGATGCCGTAACCGTATTGCGCCAGCGATTCCTGCAGCGTGCGGACATCGTCGCCCTCGCTGCCCATCTTCAATACGTCGCCGCGCACGATCGGTGCCGGGTCGATCCACTGACCGACGCCGGAATTCGCGAGCGACCGCCATGGAAATTTTTCGCCGGGGTCTTTCTTGCGTGCGGGTGCGACGTCGGAATGGCCGACAACGCGATGAGCCGGAATCTCGCGGCGCAGAATGATGCCGCGGCACAGCGCAATGACGGCGGCGATCTGCCGCAGCGGAAAATCCGGATAGCCCCAGTCGTGACCGGGATTGACGATCTCGATCCCGATCGAACAGGAGTTGATGTCCTCCTCGCCGGCCCATGAGGCGAGACCGGCGTGCCAAGCGCGTTTCGCCTCCTGAACGCATTGCACGACGCGGCCGTCCTCGAGCACGACATAATGCGCGGACACATCGGTCCCGGCGGTACACAGCCGTGCCAGCGCGCCCTCGACGTCGGGCATCCCGGTATAGTGCAGCACGATCATGTCCGGCTTCCGCCCTTTGGCGCGGTCGCCAAAGTTAACGGAGGGCACGGTGTCGGAGACGACGGAGGAATCCGGAACGAAAGTCTGCATGTCAGCGACGGCCCTGGAGATGGGGAGGGCGCGTCGACGCTTCGAATCGGGAATCAGCAGACGCGAACGAACCTGGAGGTATGCAACAACTCAAAACAGGCAAGAGAACGGCACGTGATCTGATCCGCGCGCGCGTTTTGCGTTTATCAACTCATTAAGGATCACTATCCGGTCGGGTGACGAGGCAGGTAACCGACGTGTCACAACCATTTTCGTCTATTTGCCGATGTAGGCCTGCTGCACCCATCCGCGGCGCATTCCGATCGCGACAGCTCGATTCCTGCCAAAACCATCAACCCTTTCTTAACGCTAAACGCCGTTACTAAGTGGTGAAGAGCCAAACCGGTTTTGGGG
>JBDTCP010000132.1:0-18604 GCA_039923555.1 Nitrobacter sp. | reverse complement strand
TCGGTGTTGTGGCAAATCTGGCACTGCTTGACGAGTCCGGCACCGCGTTCGGCAGAGGCGCTGGCAAGCGCCTTATTGAAGGCCGCCGGGTCAGCGACTGCCGCGGGCGCCGTCGTGGCGGCGGCTGCCTTGGTTTCGGTTTTATGGGCACCCTCAGAGTGCGACTCTGGCGCGCTGAACGACTCGTCGATGATTCGTATCGTTTGCACAAACAGCAATGTTCCCAGTATCAGGCCGAGAATTGCGTTGGTCCGGTTTGAATGCACAGTATCACTCCCAGCGGTATTCATTACTGAATCACTCCCAGCGGTAACGGAGCCAAGAAAACCCGGGACTCCCCGGATGAGCACAACTTCAGATCGACGGTAGCGGCTTTCCCGGCTCCTCGATCCTGGATCCGCCCCACCCACAGCCTGTTTTGGCGTGCCGACGCGGAACAGTCAACAGGTGCATATCAAATACATGTTTGTCGTGCAACGGTGCAGGCTAATGCCTGCCGCTGCCGGATTTTGCACTGCAAAAGTTGTCTCTGAGAAGAGACCATCCGGTTCAGCCTTCATCTTGAGCTTGCGCCAAAACTGGATGATCTGGGGCATCGACGGTTCTGACGGCGGCTTGCGCAGCAGCGATTTGAACTTGTCTTATGCGCTTTCGATCGGATGAAATCGAACGAGCAAAGCGGCAGCAATCATAGCCAGGGTGCGGGCGTATCCATCGCGATAAGCTGCTCGACCTCGATGCGTGGGCGGACCACTGCATACCGGTCGTCCTTGACCAGCACCTCGGGGATCAACGCGCGGGTGTTGTAAGTTCCGGACTGCACGGCGCCATAAGCGCCAGCGGTCATGATCGCGAGGAGATCGCCGGCTTTCGGCTCCGGCAGATTGCGCCCGAGCGCCAGATAATCCCCGGTCTCGCAGACCGGACCGACCACGTCCGCAACCAGCACCGAGACATCCTTCGATGCCGCCCGCACGGGCATGATCTGGTGGTAGGCCTCGTAGAGCGTCGGGCGGATCAGATCATTCATGGCGGCGTCAATGACGACGAAATTCCGCGCGTCGCCGCGCTTCACGTAGATCACGCGCGTCACCAGAATGCCGGCGTTGCCGACGATCATGCGGCCCGGCTCGAACATCAGGGTGCAGCCCAGATTGTTGGTCACGCGCTTGACCATTTCGGCATAGGCGAGCGGCTCCGGCGGTGCGGCACGGTCTTCGTAATAAGGAATGCCGAGGCCGCCGCCAAAATCGACATGCGAGATGGCATGACCATCGGCGCGCAGCGTGGTGACGAAATCAACCAGAAGACGGAAAGCCGCCTCCATCGGGCCGAGATCGGTGATCTGGCTGCCGATGTGCATGTCGACGCCGGTGACCGCAATGCCTGGCAGCTTCGCCGCGCGGGTATAGACCGCACGCGCTTGTGCGATCGGAATGCCGAACTTGTTTTCAGACTTGCCGGTCGAAATCTTGGCATGCGTTCCAGAATCGACATCTGGATTGACGCGGATCGAGATGCGCGCCGCGCGCCCCGTTTCAGTGGAAAGCTTCGACAGCAAATCGAGTTCGGGCTCGGATTCTACGTTGATGCAAAGAACGTCCGCGGCCAGCGCCGCGCGCAGTTCGGTTTCAGTCTTGCCAACACCCGAAAACAGGATCTTGCTCGCCGGAATGCCCGCCGCGAGCGCGCGCTTTAGTTCACCGCCGGACACCACGTCCGCTCCGGCGCCGAGCTTCGCCAGCGTGCGCAGCACCGACTGATTGGAGTTGGCCTTCATGGCATAGCAGACCAGATGGTCGATGCCCGCGAAGGCGTCGGCAAACACGCGGTAGTGCCGCTCGAGCGTCGCGGTTGAATAACAATAGAACGGCGTGCCGACGGCCTCGGCCAGCGCCGAAAGATTCACGCCCTCGGCGTGGAGCACGCCGTCGCGATAATCGAAGTGGCGCATGGAACTAGTGTCCCGAATCCGAAATTCGCCTCATTGTGCAGCACCTTTGTAGCGAACTTCGGATTCGAAAGGACACTAGTAGTTTGTAGTTGCTAGTGGTCCTTCGATTCTAACATTTGCAGAGACGCTCTCTGCAACGGATGCAAATGTGAGAATCGGACCACTAGCCGTCTCAGTGGCTGTCGAGCAGCGGGTCGAGGATGAAGGATTTCTTGGTGCCTTTGGCCGCTGCCGGATCGCTGTTCATGCCGTAGGATGGATCGAACAGGCTGCCCTTGGCCGCAGCGCCGCGGTCATGGTCATCCGCTGCCGCTGCGGCACGCGACTGCTCCGACGCGGTCGGCGGCAGATCGAGGCCGCCCTTGCGCCCGCAACCGGCCAGCGCCAGCGCGGCGGCTGTCAGAAAAACGATTGCCCATCTCGTGGAGACGGAGCTTGAAGTACTGTTCACGGCGATATCCCCAATAGGGCGGCACCATACAAAGAATGCCTTGTTCTGGCGAGACCCCGAAGTCCAGAATTCCAGCGAACTTTTCGGATCAGCCCGATTTTCGGCCTTTTTCCAGCCGCTTGAGCCAGGCCTTGGCTTGCGCACGGACGTTTTTCGGCGCGGTCCCGCCATAGCTCGTCCGGCTTTTCACGGACGCCTCCACAGACAACACGGCAAGCGCATCGCGGGTGATGCGCGGTTCGACCGCCTGCATCGTCTTCAGCGGCAACTCATGCAGCGCCACGCCCTGCTTCGATGCAGCGGCAACGATGCGCCCGGTGATATGATGCGCGTCGCGGAACGGCATCTTCAGCGTCCGCACCAGCCAATCGGCAAGATCGGTCGCGGTGGCATAGCCGTCTCCGGCGGCGGATCTCATCCGCGCTTCATCCGGCACGAGGTCGGCGACCATGCCGGTCATGGCGCGGATCGCCAGCGAGAGTGCGCCGAACGCCTCCATTGCACCCTGCTTGTCTTCCTGCATGTCCTTTTGATAGGCCAGTGGCAATCCCTTCATCACGATCAGCAGCCCCGTGAGCGCGCCGACGACACGGCCGGTCTTGGCGCGCACCAGTTCGGCGGCGTCGGGATTGCGCTTCTGCGGCATGATCGACGAGCCCGTGGTGAACTTGTCGCTCAGCCGCACAAGTCCGACGAGGGGCGAGGTCCAGATCACGAGTTCCTCGGCGAAACGCGACAGATGCATCGATGTGATCGCCGCGGCCGAGAGCGTCTCCAGCACGAAATCGCGATCGGAGACCGCATCGAGCGAGTTCGCCATCGGGCGATCGAAACCGAGCGCCTTCGCGGTGGCGTCGCGATCGATCGGAAAGGATGTGCCCGCCAGCGCAGCCGCCCCGAGCGGGCTCTCGTTCAAGCGCTTGCGCGCATCCGCAAACCGGCCGCGATCACGCGCCGCCATCTCGACATAGGCCATCAGATGATGGCCGAACGTCACCGGTTGCGCGGTCTGCAAATGGGTGAAGCCGGGCATCACCGTCTCGGCATGCTCCAGCGCGCGCGTTACCAGAGCATGCTGAAAGGCCGCGAGCGCCGCATCGGTCTCGTCGATGACGTCGCGGACATAGAGGCGGAAATCGGTCGCAACCTGATCGTTGCGCGAACGCGCGGTATGCAATCGACCGGCCGCAGGCCCGATCAGTTCCCCAAGCCGACCCTCCACATTCATGTGAATGTCCTCAAGCGACCGCTTGAAGTCGAAGGATTCCTTGCCGATCTCTGACAAAATCGTGTCTAGACCCTTGCCGATGTTTTTTGCATCATTCGCCGTGATGATGCCTTGAGCGGCAAGCATGGCGGCGTGGACCTTGGACGCGGCGATGTCCTGGGCGTAGAGATGACGATCGACGTCAATAGAGACGTTGATTTCTTCCATGATCGCGTCGGGACCTTCGCCAAACCGGCCGCCCCACATCTTGTTGCTCATACTGTGCCGCTCATTTCGTGCCAAATGATCAATCCACCCGGCCAGACGTTTTAGCTGTGTAAAGCCAAAGCCTGCATACCCATATCTCATACAGGATGACAAACGATATGCCTGAGACCAAACCGCCGCCCCGCCGCGCCCAAAGCAGGTTTCCCATAGGCCCTCTGCTCTCGGTCGGCGTCGTCGTCGTGGTCGTGGCCACGCTTTTAGGCGGCAGGCACTTGAAGCATTCGGCTAGCGCCGACGTGCCCTGTGGCTCCGCTGTGGAATTGTCCAGGAAACTCGCCCCCTTCGCCATCGGCGAAGTGGCAGCCCTGACGATGGCCTCGAAGCCGCGTCAGATGCCAGACCTGGCCTTTATGGACGGCGACGGCCAGCCGAAGAAGCTTTCGGACTGGAACGGAAAAACCGTTCTCCTGAACCTGTGGGCCACCTGGTGCGTGCCTTGCCGGAAAGAGATGCCCGCGCTCGACAGGCTGCAGGGCAAACTAGGCGGTGATAAATTCGCCGTGGTCGCCGTCAACATCGACACCCGCGACGCCGACAAGCCGAAGGCGTTTCTGAAGGACGCCAATTTGGCCCGCCTCGGCAATTTCCATGATACAAAAGCCAAGGTTTTTCAAGATCTTAAAAGAATCGGCCTGGCGCTCGGCATGCCGACATCGGTGCTGATCGACAGCCACGGCTGCGAAATCGGTAATATGGCCGGACCGGCCGAATGGGACACCCCCGACGCGATCGAACTGATTCAGGCATCGGTGGCGCAATAAGCGCGGTTCACGCAGCCTTGGGCGCGGTGAAAAGGAAAGGCCACCACCAATGGCTTACGTTGACGGATTCATCGTTCCCGTTCCGAAGAAGAACCTCGCCGACTACCGCAAAATCGCCCGCAAGGCCGGCAAGGTGTGGCGCGAGCACGGCGCGCTCGACTACCGCGAGTGCGTTGCCGACGACGTCAAGGTCGGTAAGCTGACCTCGTTCCCGCGTAGCGTGAAGATGAAACCGAACGAGACCGTGGTGTTTTCGTGGATCACCTACAAATCGCGAAAACACCGCGACAAGGTCAACGCCAAGGTGATGAAGGACCCGCGCCTCGCGGACATGATGAATCCGAAGGCGATGCCGTTCGACGCCAAGCGCATGATCTATGGCGGCTTCGAGGTGTTCGTCAGTGCGTGATCGACGCAGATGCAGGGAAGAATCCAATGACAGGACATGGTCATTTTCACTGGAATGAATTCGTCACCCGTGACCCGGAAGGCTTCAAGACATTTTATGCGCGAACGATCGGCTGGACCTACGAGGCGCAGACCCAACCGGATGGCGAATGCTACTGGGTGGCGCTCGCGAATGGCGAGCCGGTCGGCGGAATCTTCCCTACTAACCGACCGGGCCTGGAGAGTATTCCCGATGGCTGGATGCCGTATCTTGCCGTTGATGACGTCGATGCGCGCGTCGCGAAGGCTGTAGCTGCAGGCGCGCAATTGATGAAGCCGATTTTCGAAGTTCCAAACATAGACCGGATGGCGATCCTGATGCAGCCGGGCGGTGTCGGTGTCGGCTGGATCACGCCGACACAGAACCAAAGCCCGAAATCGGCTTAAACTGAAAGGTTGAGATTGCCGCCTATGCCGGCGCCGGCATTGGCAAGCGAGGGAGCACTCTGCGAATCCGCGCCCAGCAGGGTCAACACCGCGGACTTTTCCGCGTCGGCGTTCGATTTCATGATTGTGGTCGCGATTTGCGTTTGCATGCCGCCCGCATTAGCGGCCAACGCGGCCATCACCAGACTCATATCCATGGAAACCAGACTCGCCGCAAACTGAACCCTGCTGGCAGGCATATCCGTCAGCGGTTAAGAAAGCCTACCTACCGGGGACGGGAGACGCTGCCGCGCTAGAGCATTTTCCGGCTAAGTGGAATCCGATTAGCCGTAAGAAAATGCTCTCAATCAATAACTGGCGCGTATTCTGATCGCAAAACCGGTATCCACTTTTGCGGAATACGCGTCAGCGCGTCGGAACCGGTTTTTCGCCGCGATAGTCGTAGAAGCCGCGCTGGCTCTTGCGGCCGAGCCATCCGGCCTCGACGTATTTCACCAGCAGCGGACAGGGCCGATACTTGGAGTCGGCGAGCCCTTCGTGCAGCACCTGCATGATCGACAGGCAGGTGTCGAGACCGATGAAATCGGCGAGTTCAAGCGGTCCCATCGGATGATGCGCGCCTAGCCTCATGGCCGCATCGATCGCCTCGACGTTGCCGACGCCTTCATACAGCGTGTAGATCGCCTCGTTGATCATCGGCAGCAGGATGCGGTTGACGATGAAGGCCGGGAAGTCTTCAGACACGGCGATCTGCTTGCCGAGCTTGGTGACGAATTCCTTGGCCGCATCGAAGGTCGCATCGCCGGTCGCGATACCGCGGATCAGTTCGACCAGCTCCATCAGCGGCACCGGATTCATGAAATGAATGCCGATGAACTTCTCCGGGCGATCGGTCGACGCAGCAAGCCGCGTGATCGAGATCGATGAAGTGTTCGAGGCGATGATGGCCTCGGGCTTCAGTACCCCGCACAAATCATGAAATATCTTGCGCTTGACCTCTTCCTTTTCGACGGCGGTCTCGATCACCAGATCGCAATCGGCCAACCCGTCGAGGGTTTCGGTGGACGCGATCAACTCAAGCGCCTTCTTGCGAACGTCCTCTGTGATGATCTTCTTCGACACCTGACGCGACAGGTTGCCATTGATCGTCGCCATGGCCGACTTCAGATGATCGGCGGAAAGATCGTTGAGCACCACGCCGAACCCGGCGAGGGCCGCCACATGCGCAATACCGTTGCCCATCTGACCTGAACCGATCACGCCGACTTTCCTGATCATTGCCGCCATCTTGCCATCTCATCGGGTCCTGAACCGCGCAGACCGTGGTTCGTCCCATTCTTGCACAAACATCAGCCGAAGTCCGTTGCTCCGGCGAGCATCTTCAGATCATCGTCAACGGCCGAGCTTTCCAAGTTCTTCGGTGAGTTCGGGAACCGCCTGATATAGGTCCGCCACCAGACCATAGTCGGCGACCTGGAAAATCGGCGCATCCTCATCCTTGTTGATCGCGACGATCACCTTGGAATCCTTCATGCCGGCGAGATGCTGGATCGCGCCGGAGATACCGATGGCGATGTAAAGGTCCGGCGCCACAACTTTGCCGGTCTGTCCGACCTGCCAGTCGTTGGGCGCATAGCCCGCATCCACGGCGGCGCGCGAGGCACCAACGCCGGCGCCGAGCTTGTCCGCCAGCGGCTCGATGTACTTGGTGAAGTTCGCGCGGCTACGCATGCCTCGGCCACCGGAGACGATAATGCTGGCGGAGGTCAGTTCGGGACGAGCGCTCTTGGCAACCTCCTCACCGACGAAACTCGACAGACCCGGATCGCCGGCCGCGTCGATGGCCTCGACCGACGCACTGCCGCCATCACCCGCGGCGGCAAAGGTCGAGGTCCGCACCGTGATGACCTTCTTGGCATCCCTGGACTTCACGGTCTGGATCGCATTGCCGGCATAGATCGGCCGCTCGAACGTATCGGGCGCGACCACCTTGATGATTTCGGAGACCTGCATCACGTCGAGCAGGGCTGCGACGCGCGGCATCACATTCTTGAAGCGTGACGTTGCCGGCGCAACGAATGCGTCATAACCCGGCGCCAGCGACCGGATCAGCGCAGCGAGCGGTTCGGCGAGATCGTGAGCATAGGCCGCATTGTCCGCGAGCAGCACTTTCGCGACGCCGTTCAATTTCGCTGCGGCTTCGGCGGCGCCCCTGGCGTTTTCGCCCGCGACGAGCACGTCGACCGGCGCGCCGAGTTGGGCAGCGGCGGTCAGCGCCTTGTTGGTCGCGTCCTTCAGCGACGTGTGGTCGTGTTCGGCAATCAGCAACGTGGCCATCAGATCACCCCGGCTTCGTTGAGCTTTGACACGAGTTCTGCGACGTCCTTGACCTTGACGCCCGCCTTGCGGCCCGGGGGTTCGGTTGTCCTGAGGACTTCGAGGCGCGGCGCGAGATCAACGCCATACTGCTCGGCGGGCCTTTCCACGATCGGCTTCTTTTTCGCCTTCATGATGTTCGGGAGGGTGGCGTAGCGCGGCTCGTTGAGCCGCAGGTCCGTCGTCACGATCGCCGGCCCCTTCAGCTTGACCGTTTGCAAACCGCCGTCAACTTCGCGCGTCACCCTGAAATTGGCGCCGTCGACTTCAAGCTTCGACGCAAAGGTGGCCTGCGACCATCCGAGTAGCGCCGCCAGCATCTGGCCGGTCTGGTTTGAATCGTCGTCGATGGCCTGCTTGCCGAGAATGATGAGACCAGGGCCTTCCTCTTCGACAACGCATCTGAGGATCTTGGCGACTGCCAGCGGTTCGACGGGTCCGTCGGTTCTGGCCAGGATACCGCGGTCCGCGCCCATAGCGAGGCCGGTGCGGATCGTTTCCGCGGCTTGAGCCGGACCGATCGACACCAACACGACCTCGGTTGCCTTGCCGGCCTCTTTAAGGCGCAGGGCTTCCTCGACCGCGATTTCGTCGAACGGATTCATCGACATCTTGACTTTGGCGAGATCGACGCCGGAGCCGTCGCTCTTGACGCGGATTTGCACGTTGTAATCGACAACCCGCTTGACCGGAACCAGAATCTTCATCGACCTCTCTCAAATCGAGCTTTGGCTGGATCAACTGGCCGTGTGTGAGCTTCGGCGCGGAACCTAAAGGTCCCGTTTCCAACGGTCAACGCGCGAAAGGCCAAAAATTGCCGTCTTTGCGATTCTGGCGAAGCCAAGAACCTATCGGTGTTGGATCATCTATTTTGACCCGGCACCCAGAGTACATCGCCCGCGCCCTCGTCGTTCATAAACCGGCTGGCCACAAACAGGAAATCCGACAACCGGTTCATGTACCGGATCGCGGCATCGCTGACGGGTTCGTCAGGCTGCGCTGCAAGTTCCACCATCATGCGTTCCGCGCGGCGACAAATGGTTCGTGCCAGATGGAGATATGCGGCGGCAGGTGTTCCTCCCGGCAGAACGAACGACGTCAGATCGGCGAGCCCGGCGTTGAGGCTGTCGATATCATTCTCCAGGCGTACGACCTGGCTGGACAACACGCGCAGCCGTTCCGCTTTGCCCTCGCGCTGAGGCACCGCAAGATCCGCGCCGAGATCGAACAGATCGTTCTGGACGCGGCCCAGCATCGCATCGAGATCGGGTGCGCTGGAAAGATGCAGCCGGACCACACCGATCGCGGCGTTCGTCTCATCGACGGTTCCATAAGCGCTGACACGAAGATCGTATTTCGGGCGCCGCTCGCCGCTGCCAAGCGCAGTGGTGCCATCGTCTCCGGTGCGCGTATAGATTCGGTTGAGAACGACCATCGGTCCCTCCGCTTTGCCGTCAGGTCACCGAGTCTATCCCTGTCCCATCACCCAGATCGTCAGCATGGCGAGGACGATCGCGATGAACTGCAGAAAAACCCGCCACCGCATCAGATTTTGCGAGCGGTTGGGATTGCCGCCGCGCATCATGTTGAACAGGCCCATCAGCAGAACTGCCGCGACGGAGGCCAGTGCGATCGGTATCAAGACTTTGCTCAGGAATATTATCATTCCCAATACATAACACCGCCGCCGCGGCTACGCCATCGCCTGCACCAGGATTCGAGCTTGTGCAACGATCTGGCTTTTTATGTATTGATATCAGATGGTAAACGCTGGCAACGAAGCCGCGGTTCGACCTTCACCAAGGTGAAACGTGAGACAAATCCGCTACATCTACCTGGTCGGAACGGATGCCTTTTACACGTTCCTTGCCGACGATGGCTGGGCGATCGCGAGCCATATCGCGCTATCGACGCTGATGGCGCTATTCCCGTTTCTCATTGTTCTTACATCGCTGGCAGGATTCTTCGGATCCAAGGAGCTTGCCGACCAGGCGGCGGAGCTGATGCTCCAGATCTGGCCGGTTCAGGTCGCCAATGCGTTGTCGGGCGAAATTCATGATGTGTTGACGACGACGCGCGGCGATGCACTGACCGTCGGCGCCGTGTTCGCGGTCTACTTCGCCTCGAACGGCGTCGAAAGCCTGCGGGTCGCGCTCAACCGCGCCTATGCGGTGAGCGAGCCGCGCAGCTGGTACTGGCTGCGGCTGGAATCGATCGGCTACACGTTGATTGCTGCTGTGACCGCGCTGGCGATGGCGTTCCTGATCGTGCTCGGCCCGCTGATCATCGCCGCCGCGAAGCGCTACGTCCCGCTGATCGTCGAATCGAATGAAAGCCTGCTCAATCTCGCCCGCTACGGCATCACCGGTCTTGCGATGTTTATCGCGCTTTTGATCCTGCACGCGCGGCTGCCCGCGGGGCGGCGATCCTTTCTTCAGATCATCCCCGGCATCATCTTCACGATGCTGGCATCACTGGTCTCGGGCGTCGGCTTCGGTCTTTATCTTGCGCGCTTCGCCAACAACTACGTCACAATGTATGCGGGGCTGGCCTCGGTCGTCATCGCGCTGGTGTTTCTCTACTTCATCGCCGCAATCTTCGTGTTTGGCGGCGAATTGAACGCGGCCATCATCAAGTCGCGACTGCCGAGCGGCGTTTCGCTGCAAGCAGCGCAGTCGCTAAAGCCCGCGGAGAAACAGGCTTGACCAGAAACGCATCCGCGCCGGCCGCGCGCGATGCCGCCTCGTCGTCACTTCTGCCGGAGACGCCGATAATCGCGACCTGCCCGACTGGCGCATCAAGGACACGGATACGCCTGATCGCCTCGATGCCGCTGATGCCGGGCAACACCATATCCATCAGCACCGCATCGAAACCACCTTGCGCGATGCGCTGGGCGGCATCCTCGCCGCGTCCCACGAATTCGGCGTGATGACCGAGTTCGGTAAGAATTGCGTTGAGCACGACGCGGCCGAACGGATTGTCCTCGACGCTGAGAACGCGCAGTCCATCCGAACAATCCGATAACGTATCGGGGCCGTCGCTGGACATGATCGTCACCGGCCCCTTCGCCGGTGCCAGCAGAACTGTGAACGTGAACGTGGTGCCGCCGCCGCGCCGCTGCGTCACCGTCACGTCCCCACCCATCGCGCGCGCCAGTTGCTTCACCGAGGACAGGCCGAGGCCCGCGCCGCCGAAACGCTGTGCAATCGAGACGTTGGCCTGCGAGAATGGCCGGAACAGCCGTCTGATCTCGGCGAGCGACAGACCGATGCCGCTGTCAGAGACCGCAAACGTCACGGCGATTTTCCCCTTCGGCCGTCGCGACGCGGTGGCCTTGAGCACGACATTGCCCCGCTCGGTGAACTTGACGGCATTGTCGATCAAATTCTCTAGCGCCGCGCGCAGACGAACAGGATCACCGGTCACGAACACCGGCAGCTTGTCGGAAATCTCGACCGCCGAGCGCAGGCCCTTGGCCGTCGCGCGGCCGGCGAGCGAATCGCCGGCGTTACGCGCCAGCACGCGCAGATCGAAGAAATCCTGCCGTCCGCCGGGCGCGGGATGGCGGCTTCGTGCCGCATCGACGAACAGCGTCGCCAGACTGGCGAGATGTTCGGCGCCGGCCTTGATGGTATCGACCCAGCGCCGCTCGCGCTCACTGAGATCGGAGGTGGCGAGCAGATCGCTGACGGCGAGAATTCCGGTTAGCGGCGTGCGTACCTCGTGGGCGAACGCCGCCAGCGCAGCCTCGACGATGCCGGACGGCGATTGCGAAGGTGGTCGCCTGGACTTCGCCGGCTTCGCGACCTTCTTCAAAGCGCGCGTTTTCGCCAGCCGCTTTTTAGGCGTCCGCGACTTGCGCGATGCACGCGATGTCAGCGCCATGATGTCTTGCCCCAGCCCCGCGTAGCATGCCACGCCCTGACCACAAGAGTCACGCGGGAGCGATTTTTCGCTTGCGACGGGCTTGCGGCAAACCCAAGGCAAGCACTGAGGCGGGAATTAAGGCGCTGCAGCTATTTTAGGACAGGCCGATCAGCCTCCGGACCTCCTCGGGCGTCCTCCCTTTGGTGCGCAATTCCCGCACACCGGTCGCAGCGGACGACTTGGACAGCTTCGCCCCGCCGCCATCGCGGATCAGATCGTGGTGACGGTAGGTCGGCTGCGGCAGGTCCAGTATTTTTTGCAGCACCCGGTGCGCGCCGGTCGACCAGAACAGGTCCTGCCCCCGCACCACGTCGGTGACGCCCTGCAGGGCATCGTCGATCACGACCGACAAATGATAGCTGGTCGGCGTTTCCTTGCGCGCGAGGATGACGTCGCCCCAAACTTGCGGCCGCGCGGCGACTTCGCCGGTCTCCCCGTCGGGACCGGAGCCGTGTTCGATCCATGTGAGATCGCCGGCCAAGTGGCAGGCGGCGTCCATATCCAGCCGCAGCGCGTAAGCCGCGCCCGATCGCAGGAGCCGTTCGCGTTCGTCGGCGGGAAGCGACTTCGCCGTGCCCGGATAAAGCGACGCGCCGTCAGGATCACGCGGCCAGACGCCATCCGCCTCGCGCGCCTTCACCAACGCCGCAATTTCGGCGCGGCTCTCGAAACTCGGATAGAGCAATCCCATCGCCGCCAGCCGGTCGAGTGCCGCGCGATAATCGGCAAGATGGTTCGACTGCCGCCGTATCGGCGTCTCCCAGACAATTCCGAGCCAGCCGAGATCTTCGTAGATCGCCGCCTCAAATTCCGGACGGCATCGGGTCGCGTCGATGTCCTCGATCCGCAGCAGGAATCGGCCGCCGCTCTGCCGCGCCAGTTCGGAATTCAGCAACGCCGAATAAGTGTGCCCGAGATGCAGAAAGCCATTCGGCGACGGCGCAAAACGGAAAACGGGTGGCGGCATGGATTCCAGATCTTGTCGCGAAGGCGAAAAAGGTGCTGCAAAATCCCTAATGCTTTCAGGTTTGCTGGGAGGGATTTTTCCCGCGCGCCTGGCTGGCTGGCATTTCGAGGGTCCAGCGGACGCCTTGCGGAGCAAGTTCAATTCCGACCGTGGCGTTTAGGGAACGTGTCACCAACTGGTCGGTGACAAAACGGCCAAAGCCCTTGCGCTCCGCGGGCTTGACGGCCGGACCACCTTGCTCGCGCCATTCCATTCTGAACGATTCAGGCGCCGCCTTGCCGCCTTCAAATCTCCAACTCAGGATTATCTTGCCCCCGGGCGACGAAACGCCCCGTATTTCGACGCATTGGTCGCCAGTTCGTGCATCGCCAGCCCAAGGGTTTGCACAACCTCGGCGGTCACGCTGACCGGAGGACCGTCCATTTCGAGCCGGTCTGTTTCGAGTCCGACAAAGGGCGCAAGCTGGGCTTTTACCAGCGCCTCGAGCGACACGCCTTTCCAGTCCTGATCGATCAGCAGCGCGTTGGAACTGGACAATCCCTGTATCCGCGCCCCGAACTGCGTCTCGAAGTCGGCGAAACTCGCACTGTGCCGCGCGGTCTTGCGCGCCATCGCTTGAATCAACGTGAACAGGTTGTTGGTGCGGTGCTGCAGTTCCTTCATCAGGATCTGCAAATGATCGTTCTGCTGCTTCCGCTCGGTGATATTGTTGAACGTGATCACGACGCCGGAAATGACGTTGGCGAGAGTGCGGTATGGCCGCATCCGCATGATGAAGGTGGCACTCTCGTCTTTGAGGTCAAGTTCGTGTTCGACGACCTCAAGCGAGCGTTGCACCTTTGTGACATCCTCGCGCAACTTGTCGTAGGACAGCATCGTGACAATGTCGGTGATCGGCCGGCCGCGGTCGCCTTCGCGCAGCGCGAACAGCTCCATCGCCGCTGGCGTGAAATTCCGGATGCGCAGCTCGTCATCGAGGAAAACAGTCGCGATCTGGGTGCTGTCGAGCAGGTTCTGGAGATCGTTGTTGACCTGGGTCAGCTGATGGTTCTTGCCATGCAGCTCGCCGTTGATGGTCTAAAGCTCCTCGTTGACCGACTGCATTTCCTCCTTTGAGGTTTCCAGTTCCTCGTTCGAGGATTGAAGCTCCTCGTTGACCGACTGAAATTCCTCGGTCATCGACTTGATGTTTTCGATCTGGCTTTCCAGATCGTCGCTGGCGGCCTGATGACGCGCCTGCCAGACCCGCACTTCCTGCCGCAAGGTTTCGGTATCGCCGTCCGGCACCGGCTTTCCGGCGGTTTCCGCCAGAGGCGCGCAATCGCGGAACGCGACAACCACGAGATCGGGCGGATGCATGTCCTCGGCAATGGGCTCCACGATCAAATCCACGGCATGGACGCGGCCGCCGGTCCCGAACGAAAAGTTTTCATCGACGACGGTTTCACCGGAGGCGAACGCGCTCTCGACCGCGCGGCGGACTTGCGACCGCAGCGCCTTCGCCAGGATGGCGAACAGATTGAACGACGCGCTGCCCTGCGAGGGTTCGAGATAACGGCCGGTTTCTCCGCCGGAGAAGCGCTGGATGTTGTGCTGCCGGTCAATGACAAAATAGGCCGGCGAGTGCCTGGTCATGACCCGGCGCGCGCTTTTGTCGATACGATCCTCGCGCGAGGGCAAGGTCCGCGGCTCGCCGGCGCGCGCGGGTTGCGGCTGCAGTTCAGGCAGCGAGGCCTTGGCGCCAGGATGCCGCTGCAAAATGCGATGCTTGCTGTTGGCCACGTCGAACAGCCGCGACGCGCGGCTGACGCTCTCCGAGGGGCCGAGAAACAGATAACCGCCCGGACGCAGCACGTGGTGGAAGATCTGCATGACCCGCTGCTGAAGATCGTTGTCCATATAGATCAGCACATTGCGGCAGGACACCAGATCGAGTTTCGAGAACGGCGGGTCCTTGACCAGACTGTGCTCGGAAAAAATGCAGATATCGCGAATGGCCCCGACCGGGCAATAGTCGTGGCCGTCCTTCACAAACCAGCGTTGCAGCCGCTCGGCTGACAGGCCATCAACCTTGCGGAAACGCGCGGCGCGGGCGAACGCAATGGCGTTGGCGTCGATATCGGTTCCGAAGATTGTGATCTCGGCGTCGCTGTTGTGTTGCGCAAGCACCTCGCGCAACAGGATGGCGATGGAATAGACCTCTTCGCCCGTCGCACAACCCGCGATCCAGACACGGACCGGATCGTCGGCCGGCCTTACGGCAAAGAGCGCCGGCAGGATCGCGATCTTCAAAGCCTCGAAGGCGTCCTCATCGCGAAAAAACTGCGTCACGCCGATCAGCAACTCGCGAAACAGCGCATCGCCCTCGGATGGATCCCGCCGCAAGTGTTCGGCATAGGCGGACACGGCCTCGATCTGGAGAACCTGCATGCGGCGCTGGATGCGGCGGATCAGCGTGTTCTGCTTGTAACCGCTGAAATCGTGTTTCAGACGCTTGCGCAGCAGCGCGGTAATCACCGCCAGGTTCTCCCTGACGTCTTCGCGAACGCCATCCTCGTCTTTCTGAGCCTCGACTTTGGCGAGATGGGCCTGATGCTCCAGCAGCTTCCCGGGCAGATCCTCGACCGAGGCCACGCAATCGACCAACCCTGTGGCGGTAGCGCTTTGCGGCATTCCGCTCATCGCATGCTCATCGAACTGCGCTTGCGCCAGGGTGAACCCGCCCAACTCCTTGATCGCCTTTATGCCCCCGGAGCCATCGCTGCCGACGCCCGACAGCACGACCCCGACCGCGCAGTCTTCCTGATTTTCGGCGAGCGAGGAGAAAAACGTGTCGATCGGGCGCCGATGTTCGCGCGGCGGCGCCGGAGTTGTGACGCGCAACACGTCGCCTTCCATCGTTAGCGTAGCGTTGGGCGGGATAATGAAAACATGGTTCGCGGCAACGCGGGTGTGATCCCGCGCGACTTCGACCGGCATCGCGGTATGCGGCTGGATGAGCTCGGTCAGAATGCTCGGGTGATTGGGGTCGAGGTGCTGCACCAGCACAAAGGCCATGCCGGTATCCGCCGGCATGTTATCGAAAAAGCTCTTGAACGCCGCGAGGCCCCCCGCCGACGCGCCGATGCCGACCACCAGCGAGGGCGGCCGTCGCTTTGCGTCCCCTGCAGCGCGAGTTTCGGGCTCGTCATGATCTGGATGTTGGCTCAAACGAAACTCGCTTCTCCACACAGTTACTGTAAAGAATGCGACGGGCCGCGCAATTACTTCCAGCGGAACGTTTACAGATCATACGGACGTGGTGGCAACCCGGTTGCAGGGCCTCTGGTTCCATCTCATGGGGCGAGCAATGGGAACGCTCGCTGCTCTCCGTCCAACAACCGGCATTCAATGACCGTTCACCTTGAAACTCAGTCCGATCTCGACGACGCCGTGCACACGCTGGTCCAACACGATCCACGACTGAAGCCGATTCTCGAACGCACCGGCCTGCCCGCGCTGCGCCAGCGCGCGGCAGGATATGAGGGTCTTGCAGCGATCGTCTGCGGCCAGCAATTGTCGACCGCCAGCGCCGCCGCGATATGGGGACGGCTCAGCACCGCCTTCGATCCGTTTCATCACGATGCGATCAGGAAGGCGCGCGCCGACCGGCTCGGCCGGCTTGGATTGTCGGCGGCGAAGATCACCACGCTGAAAAATCTGGCGCGCGAAATCGCGGCGGGGCGGCTCAATCTCGACGTGCTCGCCGAGGAGGATGCCGACACCGCCCATGCCACGCTGGTCCGGCATCGCGGCATCGGCCCATGGACCGCCGATGTCTATCTGCTGTTTTGTCTCGGCCACGGCGATGCCTGGCCCGCCGGCGATATCGCAATCCAGGAAGCGATCAAGGTCGGCCTCGGCCTGACGGCGCGGCCCACGTCGAAACAGATGGCGCCGCTGGCCGAGCCGTGGCGACCCTTGCGCGGCGCGGCGGCGCATCTGTGGTGGGCGTATTACAAGGTCATCAAGAGCCGCGAGGGCGTGATCGCCGCACCCAAATGAGATGCCTTGACGGGCCTCACCCGCGACAGCAGAAACCCTCGGCTGGAACCTATCGATTGCGGGCATGTTATACGCTGTTGTATTGCGGGGATTGAATGCCGGACACGTCAAATAACAAGAACACCAAAGACCTGTTCGACAGCGAACGCCGGTTTCGCCTTCTTGTGGAAGGTGTCATCGATTACGCGATCTACATGCTGGATCCCACGGGGATCATCACGAACTGGAATGCCGGCGCCGAACGAATCAAGGGCTATCAGGCCCAGGAAGCCATCGGCCAGCATTTCAGCATGTTTTATACCCGCGAGGAACGCGAAGCGGGCTTTCCCGCGACCTCGCTTGAAACGGCCACGCGCACGGGCAAATTCGAGGCCGAAGGCTGGCGGGTTCGCAAGGACGGCACAAAATTCCTGGCATCGGTTGTCATCGACGCCATCTACGAGCATGGCGCCCTCGTCGGCTTTGCGAAAATCACCCGCGATATCACGCAACGCAAACAAGCCGAGATCGCGCTGACGGAAAGCGAACACCAGTTTCGTCTTCTGGTCGGTGGCGTGACCGACTATGCGCTTTACATGCTCAGTCCGGACGGCATCGTCACCAACTGGAATATCGGCGGCGAACGCATCAAAGGCTACCGCCCCGATGAAATCATCGGTCAGCATTTCTCGCGATTTTATACCGACCCGGACCGCGCCGCAGGGCGGCCCGCCCGCGCGCTGCAGATTGCCAGCGACACCGGGCACTACGATGAAGAGGGCTGGCGGGTCCGCAAGGACGGGTCGTTCTTCTGGGCCAGCGTTGTTATCGATGCCATTCGCGACAATGCTGGACAGCTCATCGGCTTCGCCAAGATCACGCGCGACGTCACCGAGCGCCGTGAGGCGCAGCAGAACCTCGAACTGGTGCAGCGGCAGCTCGCGGAATCGCAGAAGATGGATGCACTCGGCCAGTTGACCGGCGGTGTCGCTCACGACTTCAATAATCTCCTGATGATTGTCAGTGGAAACGTCCAGACCCTGAAAACAAGAGTCGATAACGACCCCAGAGCCCTGCGGGCGGTTCACGCGATCGAAACCGCGACCCAGCGCGGAGCGGCCCTGACACGGCAGCTTCTGACATTCTCCCGGCGGCAAAGCGTCAACCCGTTACCGACGGACATTCCGGACCGCATCCGATCGATCGCTGACGTTCTCAAGAGCGGCCTTGGCAGCGCAATCGCCCTGCACATCGACATGCCCGGTGACGTCTGGCCCGTGACGGTCGATGCGACCGAATTCGAAACCGCGCTGCTCAATCTGGTCATCAACGCGCGCGACGCCATGAGTGACGGCGGGCGGGTCCTCGTGAAGGCGCGAAACGTGCGCGGGACAAACGACGCCGCCGATAGCGTCGCGATTTCGATCGAAGATGCAGGCGAGGGCATTCCGGAAGATATTCTGGCGAAGGTGTTTGATCCCTTCTTCACGACCAAACCGGTCGGAAAGGGAACCGGCCTCGGACTGTCACAGGTCCACGGCTTTGCCCATCAGGCCGGTGGCTGTATCGGCATTGACAGCGAACTTGGCCGCGGAACCGTGGTCACGATCTATCTTCCGCGGACCGAGATGATGAGCATCAAGGATAAGCTGCAGGGCCGGCTCGAGGACGTAACCGGAACGGTCCTGGTCGTCGAGGACAATCCGGACGTTGCGAACGCAAGCGCCGGATTGCTCGAACAGCTCGGCTATCGCGTAAGAATTACCAACAACGCCGAGGCGGCATTGAAGGAAATCGAAAGCGAAGGCATCGA
>JBDTCP010000131.1:0-5819 GCA_039923555.1 Nitrobacter sp. | reverse complement strand
CGGTTGATCTGCACGCCCGGCACCGAGGTGCCGAAGCCGGCATTCATGGCGGCAAAGCGCGCGATGTCGCCGCCGGCCTCGCCGACCGGATCGACCACGCCGAGAATGACATCATCGATACTGTCCTTCGCCAGGTTGTTGCGCTCCTTGAGCGCCTTCAGAGGCGCGGTGGCGAGCGCCAGCGCCGTCACCTCATGCAGCGAACCATCAACCTTGCCCCTGCCGCGTGGAGTGCGGACGTGATCGTAGATAAAGGCCTCAGGCATCGCACTCTCCCGTTTTCAGTCTCGGCCCACCCACGAGCGGGACGAATTTTGTCCAATCGACTTTAATTCGGCATTGCGAGGATTGAGGAAGAAGCTGACGTCTTCGAGCGAGAGGTTTGTGACTGGGCAAGGCGGCCTCTTGTTTTCAACAACCGGAAGATGCATATCTACGTTAAACAACCATACGGTCCGCCCAGTTCAGCCGCGCGCGTCCTTCACCAAAAAGCAACTTTTGGCGGCGGCCGGCCGACTCCTTAACCCGTTGTTTACCGTAACACGAAAAGGTCTGGTCACAGAGGCAGACGACCCGCGTCGGATTCGATTGTCTATTCAAAGGACGCGCGGGGAAACTGAAGGCGCATCGGATGCGCCGGTCGGACACCGGACGGAACCATGAATTCGCGCGGATCGTCGAGCGTAGACGGAATCGAACCATCCGTTCGCGAGCGGGCCGAAGCTGCCGCGCGACGCGCCGGCATGTCCCTGAACGAGTGGCTCAATTCCACGGCCGGCGGCTCCGCGCCGGATCTTCCCATGGCGCAGTCGAATCAAGACAGCCCCGGCGTCGCGGACATTCATCAGCGGCTCGATTCCATCACGCGCCAGATCGATCAGTTGTCGAGCCCCACAGAGCGCGGCGAACCCGCCGTCGCCCGGCATCTCAACGACGCCATTTCGCGTCTCGACGCTCGGCTCGCCCGGATTACCTCCCCGGCGCCGGCGCAGCCGACGCAGGAGGATTCGCAGCAACGCACCGACAGGGTCGAGCGCGCCGCCGCCGAAGTCTACAGCTCGTCGCCCCCACTCGACCCCGGTTCGCTCGAATCCGTGATCGCGGAAATCGCCGCGCGCCAGCATGAACTCGGCGGCGCTCCGCGCGCGAGGCCGCCGCGCAGTTCACCGCCTGTCGCGCCTGCGATGACGACGCCGCAGCCATCGGCCCCGGATTTCTCCGGCGTCGAACGGCACCTGTTCAAGATCACGAGCCAGATCGAGGCGCTGCAGCGCCCCGATGGGATTGAGCAGTCGATCGCCGCATTCCGCAGCGAACTTGCCGGCATTCGTCACGTCATCACCGAAGCGCTGCCGCGCCGCGCGATTGAATCGATCGAGAACGAGATTCGATCGCTGTCGCGGCGCATCGACGATATCCGCCAGAGCGGCAGCGACGGCCATGCGCTGGCGAACATCGAACGCGCCCTCAATGAAATCCACGACGCGCTGCGATCACTGAAACCGGCGGAACAGCTCGCTGGATTCGACGAGGCAATCCGCAATCTCGGCGGCAAGATCGATACGATCGTGCGCAGCGGCGGCGACAGCGGCATGGTGCAGCAGCTTGAAAACGCGATCGGCGCACTTCGCGGCATCGTCTCCAATGTCGCATCCAACGATGCGCTGGTGCGGCTCAACGACGATCTCATCATGCTGTCGTCGAAGGTCGATCAGCTCGGTCGATCTGACAGCCATGGCGATTCGTTTGCCGCGCTCGAACAACGCGTTGCCGCGCTGACGGCGACCCTGGAAACCCGCGAACGTCCTGCGACCGGCGGCAATTCCGAGCAGCTTGAAGAGGCGGTTCGAGCGCTGTCCGACCGTCTCGACCGTCTCCCGGCCGGTCACGACGCCTCGTCGGCGCTGGCACACCTCGAGCAGCGGGTATCGCTGCTGCTCGAACGCCTCGAGACCGCCGGCGGTCCCCCGGGAACCAATCTCGGCCGCGTCGAGGAAGGACTGCAGGACATCCTGCACCAGTTGGAACGACAGCAGGCCGGACTCGCGGTAGTGGGCGAAGGTGGTCCGCGCAGCGCCGGCCCGGCCATGGACAGCGATGTCGTCGACGCGATCAAGCGCGAACTGTCGGAGATGCGCTTCTTCCAGTCGGAAACCGACCGTCATACCCAGGGTTCACTCGAGGTCGTCAACAACACGCTCGGGCACGTGGTCGACCGACTGGCGATGATCGAAGGCGATCTGCGCGCAGTCCGTTCGACACCTGCGGCTCAGGCCGAACCGTCTCGCGGCGCAATGCCGGAATCGCGGGCGGTGCTGCCGCCCAAGCCGGAATTGCCGAATCCCGTGCTGTCGCAGATGGCGGTGCCACAGCCCGTTCCGACTGTCCCGGCTTCATCGTCGATCCCGCCGCGCGCGATCAGCGAAATCCTGATTCCACGAGAGACCTTCGACCCCGGGCATGGCTCCCAATCCACAACGCCGCTGCCGCCGCAACCGCGCGCAGCGATCGACCCGGATTTGCCGCCCGATCATCCGCTGGAACCCGGAACCCGTCCGCCGGGACGCGGGTCGCCGTCGGAACGCATCGCGGACTCGGAAAGCGCGATTGGCGAGCTCGCTGGAGCATCGCGCGAACAATCAAGTTCATCGAGTTTCATTGCCGCGGCGCGCCGGGCCGCGCAGGCGGCGACCGCATCGGCGCCGTCACCCGACAAGCCTGGGAAAACCAGAGTTGCGATCGATCCGGCGCGTCCCGCCACAGGCGCGTCCAGCATCACCTCCAAGATCCGCTCGCTGCTGGTCGGCGCGAGCGTGGTGGTGATCGTGCTCGGCAGCGTGAAGTTCGCCATGTCGCTGTTCGACGGCGCTTCGCGCCCGGCCGTGAGCGAAAGCAGCGCTGTCACCACGCCCGCGGCGAAACCGCCAGCCGACGTCGACGCAGAAACCAATCCCGCGCCCGCGATGCCGTCGATGACCTCACCGACGCCGATCGACCGGCAATCGATGAATTCGCTGCCGTCCGACGGCAGCGCGCAGACTCCAGCCGAGTCCGCATCGAGCATGGCGGCGAGCCCGCCGGAGACCACACCCGCCGACGTCACCGGCACCATCCCGGTCGCACCCGCATCCGTCCCGAACGGGCACACGTTGGCGCCGGTCGCGATTCCCCGTTCGGAAACCCTCCCCGACAGCATCGGCGGCCCGACGCTGCGAACCGCCGCGCTCCACGGCAACGCCGCAGCGGCGTTTGAAGTCGGCGTCCGCTATGCCGAGGGCAAAGGCGTGGCCGTCAATTACGGCGAAGCCGCGAAATGGTATGATCGCGCAGCGCAGGCCGGCGTCGTGCCTGCCATGTTCAGGCTCGGAACGCTGCACGAGAAGGGCCTCGGCGTGAACAAGGACGTCGATGCAGCACGGCGCTATTACATGCGGGCGGCCGACCGGGGCAACGCCAAGGCGATGCATAACCTCGCCGTGCTCGATGCCGACGGCGGCGGCAGGGGTGCCAATTACAACAGCGCGGCGCAATGGTTCCGCAAGGCGGCCGAGCGGGGCGTCGCCGACAGCCAGTTCAATCTCGGCATTCTCTGTGCCCGCGGCATCGGCGTCGAACAGAATCTCGCGGAATCCTACAAGTGGTTCAGTCTCGCTGCTGCCCAGGGCGACGCGGATTCCGGGCGCAAGCGCGACGAGGTGGCCAAGCGCCTCGATCCGCAATCGCTGGCCGCTGCCAGACTGGCGATTCAGACGTTCGCCCCCGAGCCCCAGCCTGACGATGCCGTCAAGGTCGTAAGCCCTGCCGGCGGATGGGATGCCGCGCCCGGCAAGCCGCCCGCCAAGACAACCGCGGTCAGAGCCTCGGGCAGGACGGCGATGGCCAAGCGGGCCGCGCGTTAATCCGAATTATTCACCAGCTTGGGACGTAAGTGGCGCGACGGTTGGAAAAGCCGGACTGTCCCGAATTCTTTAACCCCTCCCGCTCATGATTTCGGTTATGCAGGGACGCGGCTTGCGACCGCGCCGCGATTGAAATCCACGCTGCGGAAGGCGCCGGCTGGCCCGCGGCCAAATCCGAAACGAACGCGCGTGCAGCTCTATCTTCCGATCGCCGATCTTCCGGTCAACGTGTTTCTCATCCTGGCGATGGGGGCGGCGGTAGGCTTCGTATCGGGCATGTTCGGCATCGGCGGCGGCTTCCTGATGACGCCGTTGCTGATCTTCGTCGGTATCGCACCCGCGGTTGCCGTCGCTTCGGTCGCGACCCACATCGCCGCCTCCTCCTTCTCCGGCGCACTGTCCTATTGGCGCAAGCGCGCGATTGATCCGATGCTCGCGCTGGTTCTGCTGAGCGGTGGTATTATCGGTACCGTGCTCGGCGTCTGGACCTTCACGCGGCTGCGCGTGCTTGGCCAACTCGATCTGCTGATCGCGCTGTCCTATGTGGTGCTGCTGTCCAGCGTCGGCGCAGCGATGTTCTGGGAGGGGCTGCGCGCCATGCTGCGGACCCGGCAAGGCCAAACCATCCCGCTGCGGCGCTCCGGCGGCCATGGCTGGATCCACGGACTGCCGCTGAAAATCAGGTTCAAGCGGTCCAAGATCTATCTGTCAGTCATCCCAGTCGTGGTCATCGGTCTCGGCATCGGCTTCATCGGCGCGATCATGGGCATCGGCGGCGGCTTCATTCTGGTTCCGATGCTGATCTATGTGCTGCGCATACCAACAGCGACCGTGATCGGCACCTCCATGGTGCTCACCCTCGTCACCATGACCTTCGCCACCGTCCTGCATGCCGCTACCAACCATCTCGTCGACGTCGTGCTGGCGTTGATCCTGATGACCGGAGGCGTGACCGGCGCGCAATTCGGCGCCCGCGCCGGCCAGCGCATCCGGGGCGAACACCTGCGCCTGCTGCTCGGACTGTTGATTCTGGCGGTCGGCATCCGCTTCGCGATCGAGTTGGGAATTCGTCCCGCCGATCTTTATACCGTCCGCGAAACCACAGGCGGCCTATGAGGACGCCCGTAACCTGTTCGGCGATAGGACTGGCGCTGCTGCTTGGCGCAGTCTTCGTGGCGGGCGGCGCGCGCGCCGAGGGCCTGATCGTCTCGGTGTCGAACCATCGCGTCACCGTGACCCCGAACTATTCTGGCGAGGAACTGGTGCTGTTCGGCTCGGTCGAGCGCGATGGCAATGCGCCGGTCCGGCCCACCGGTTACGATCTTGTCGTGACTGTCAGCGGCCCGCGCGTCGACATGGTCACGCGCCGCAAGGAGCGCAGGTTCGGCATCTGGTTGAATAACGACTCGCGGCAATTCCTCAAGGTTCCGGCCTATCTTGCGGCATTCGCCAACCGGCCGCTGGACAAGATCGCCGCGCCGGACATCCAGCGCCGGCAGCAGCTTGGACTGAAAAATGTCCTGCTCACGCAGCGCGTCGGCACCGACTACGCCGACGTGGTGGAGAGCGATCCGTTCCGCCGCGCCTTCATAAGGCTGCGCACCGAACAAGGACTGTATAGCGAGAACACATCGGCCGTGACCTTCCTGACGCCGACCCTGTTCCGGACCGGCATTCCGCTTCCAGCGGAGGTGCCGATCGGTACCTACAACGTCGGAATCAAGCTGTTCTCCGACGGTGCGCTGATCGCAAAGACCGACACGGCGTTCGAAATCGTCAAGGTCGGCTTCGAGCAGTTCGTCGCCACCGCTGCACGGCAACACGGCTTTGTCTACGGCGTGGCGACGGCCGTCATGGCGCTGATGGCGGGCTGGATGGCGTCGATCGTGTTTCGCAAGGACTGAGCGTCACAGCGGTGGG
>JBDTCP010000130.1:0-7270 GCA_039923555.1 Nitrobacter sp. | reverse complement strand
CGCATCCACCGCGATGACCTGGGTTTTCGCGCCGAGTGGAAATTTTGCGCGGAATTCCTCCAGCGGCATCGCCGAATCGACGGTGACGATATCCGGACGCATCAACGTCCTAACCGTGAGATCGCGTATCCAGCCGACATCGGCCGCGCTGCGAATGGTTTCGCCGCGCAGATGCATGCGCCACGTCGCAAATGAATAGCCGAACAGTTCGCGGGTGATCTGGGTCGAGATGATGACCGCGATCAGCACCGCCGAGGTCAGCCAGAGATTGCCGGTGGACTCCAAGGCGATGAATGACATGGTCAACGGGCCGCCGACCACCGACGCCGACAGTGCGCTCATGCCGATCACCGCGTAGATATCCGGATTGAGATTGAGTCCGGGCCACACCGCGTCGAATCCAGCAGCGAACAACCGCCCGCCGAGCGCGCCGAGAAACAGCGTGGCAAAAAACAGGCCACCGCGGAAGCCGCAGCCGAGCGAGATGATCGAGGCCAGCGATTTCAGCACGAACACGGTCGCGATCATTACGACCGGCATGGTCACAATGCCCGAGAAATACAGCGCGCCATGTCCCGACGACATGACTTGCGGCGTGATCAACGCCAGCAGTCCCACGCAGAGTCCGCCGGCCGCCAGCCGGACCGGAGGCGAAATCTTGACGCTGGTCAGCGCGTTCTCGCACAGCGCGACGCCGCACATGATGGCGATGCCGACCAGGGCCGCGAACACACCGATCAGCGCGGCGATGGCGAGATCGTGGCTGAAGATCACGCCGAACGGACCTACCGCGACACCGAGCGACAGCGGCAGGAAGCTGTGCGCGACGAGATAACCGATGACGGCTGCGACGCCGACCGGGGTGAGGCTCGCAGGCGTATAGCCGCCGATCACCAATTCGAAGGCATAGAACGCGCCGGCCAGCGGTGCGCCGAACGCACCCGCAATCGCGGCGGCCGCGCCGCAGCCCACCATGATGCGCTGATCGGCGCGGCGCAGGTGGAAGCCGCGCCCGATCGAGGCGCCGAGGCCGCTTGCAAGCTGGGTATAGCCCGCCTCGAGGCCGACCGATGCGCCGACGCCGCTCGACCAGATCGTCTGCAACGCGACGATGACGCTGCCGCGGAACGACATCCGACCGCCACGCAGGGCGTTAGCCTCGATCGGATCGACCTCGCGCGCCGGCCGCCAGCGCAGCAGCAGAAGGAAGGCGCCGCCGAGCAGCAATCCTCCGATGCCCGGCACCAGCACGGCGCGCAAGGGATCAATCTTGTCCTGGCTGGACAGATGCTCGCCGGCCGGAATGGCGAACAGCACCTCGTGCAGCTTGAGGACGGCGGCCCCCATGGCCGCGACAACCAGTCCGCCAATGGTTCCGATCACCGCCGCCAGCAGGATGAGGCTGGCTTCGTGCGCGCGCACGAAGGCGCGGAGCCGCCGCGGCGCTTCAATGTAACGGAAACCAGCAAACATTCATCACGTCCGGACGGTGTCAGGCACGGACATATCAGCCTGAGTGTGGTTTACCGATGTCGTGTCCTGCAAACCAGCCCGGACCCTCGATAATTCATGGCTGTGACCGCGAAGGTTCAGACTGGCGGATGCCGTCGCTGCGATCCGGCTCCGCCGGAAAAGCCGGGTTTGTGCTCTTCACAACGCCGTCACGCTGCCTGTAGTATATCCTCGCAAACCGCTTCGAGAGCCGAAGCGGCCGAACATGGGATCTCGGGCGTACTGCGCAAAAGTTAAGTGCCGGTTTTGCGATCAGAGTGCGCGCAAGTCATAATTGGATGCATTTTCTGCGCCATGCCGGCGTCCACTTTGCCGGAAAAGCTCTGGAGGCGCTACTTGAACGCGCATGTTTCGCAAGGCGGCTGGCCGGTGTTGGTCTTGAACGCGGACTTCCGGCCGCTGAGTTACTATCCGTTGTCCCTTTGGTCGTGGCAGGACGCGATCAAGGCGGTCTTCCTTGACCGCGTCAACATCGTCGAACATTACGACCGCGCCGTGCGCAGCCCCTCGTTCGAAATTCAGCTTCCGAGCGTGGTCTCGCTGAAGTCCTTCGTGAAGCCGTCGACCCATCCCGCCTTCACCCGGTTCAACGTGTTCCTGCGCGACAGGTTCATGTGCCAGTACTGCGCGGCGCCCGAGGACCTGACCTTCGATCACATCATCCCGCGCAGCAAGGGCGGCCAGACGACGTGGGAAAATGTTGTCGCGGCCTGCTCGCCGTGCAATCTGCGCAAGGGCAACCTGACGCCGCAGCAGGCGCGGATGTTTCCGCGCCAGGCGCCGTTCGCGCCGACTGTGCATCAGTTGCATCGCAACGGCCGGCTGTTCCCGCCAAACTATCTGCACGATAGCTGGCTGGACTATCTCTATTGGGATACCGAGCTCGATCCGTAAGGGCGACAGGCCACATGCGCCGTCACGACGCTTTCGTCGCGAACATTTGGCGCATATGATCCTTGTTACGGTTGGCCACTGATCGACAACAGGTCGGCCGTTCGTACGTGTATCGAACGGAGTATCCGCATGGCTTCATTGACCGAATGGAAGGTGCCGGCCACGGCACAGCCGCGCCGGGAGGACTACGACTTCGATCTGGACTGCGCGCTGTCCGCGGTGGTCGGTCTGCACAGCATTATTCCGGGTGACGCCTTTTCTGCCGACACCCTCGGCACCGAGCGCGCGGGCAACGGCGTCGTGATCGACAACGGCCTCGTTCTGACCATCGGCTACATCATCACCGAGGCGGAAACCGTGTGGCTGCACCTCGCCGACGGCCGCGTGGTGAAGGGAGATACGCTTGGCATCGATCAGGAGAGCGGTTTCGGCCTGGTGCAGGCGCTCGGCCAGCTCGACGTTGAGCCGTTGCCGCTGGGTTCGTCGGCCGCGACCAGACTGAACGACCAGGTCGTGGTGGGCGGCGTCGGCGGCCGCACCCGTTCGCTCGCTGGCCGGATCGCAGCCAAGGAGGAATTCGCCGGCTATTGGGAATACCTGCTCGACGACGCCATCTTCACCCAACCAGCCCATCCCAACTGGGGCGGCGCCGGCCTGATCTCGGCCGCGGGCGAACTGATCGGGATCGGCTCGCTGCAACTCGAACGCGAACAAGCCGGCAAGAGTGAATATCTCAACATGAACGTGCCGATCGATCTGCTGAAGCCCGCGCTCGATGACTTGCGGAAATTCGGACGGGTCAACAAGCCGGCCCGGCCCTGGCTCGGCATTTATGCCGCCGAGATCGAAGACAAGGTTGTCGCGGTCGGAATTGCACCGAAGGGACCGGCGGCCCGCGCCGAACTCCGCACCGGCGACGTGATCCTTGCGGTGAAGGGAGAGGACATATCGGACTCGGCGCAGTTCTACCGGAAATTATGGGCGCTGGGTCCCGCAGGCGTCGATGTACCGCTGACGCTCTATCGCGAGGGCGACACCTTCGACGTGGTGGTGGCATCGACCGATCGTACCAAGATGCTGAAGAAGCCGCGACTCCATTAAAGCACGATGAAACGAGGCTGACCGATTTTCGCCGGTCATTGCGAGGAGCGTCAGCGACGAAGCAATCCAGTTGGTTTCGTGGCAGTGGATTGCTTCGCTCAGCGCAAAATTGGCAAAGGCCAATTTTGTCGCGAGCTCGCAATAACGATCACAGCCCGCTCTAGTGCGGCGACGCGCCGGATGAAATGCCGAGCAGACCCGCGAGACGCGCGCGGGGCGCCACGAGGTCCGCCAGCGTATATCCCTCCAGGACTTCCATGAATGCCTTTCGCGCGCCCTCCAGCGCGCGCTTGAGCACACAGCTCGGATGGATCGTGCAGGGCGCATTGACCGGCTTGAAGCACGACACGATCGCCATATCGGGCTCGGTTGTGCGAATGACCTCGGCAAGGCCAATCGCCTCGACCGGTTTGGCGAGGCGCAACCCGCCGCCCCGGCCTCGCACCGTTTCGATATATCCGGCGACACCCAGTTGATGCACCACCTTCATCAGGTGCGCCTCGGAAATATCATAGCTTTCGGCGATCTCGGCGATGGTCGACAGCCCCTCGGACTTAAGCGCGAGGTACATGAGCACCCGCAACGAATAGTCCGAATAGGTGGTAAGTCGCATGCGTGTCTCCCGTGGAGGGTGGTCACGTAAAAGCTATATTTTAAATATTGCTTTTAGGCAACCGCGGATATATACTGGTGGTGTCCTTTGAAGGGAGGGCTCCATGAGCTTTATGAACAAGAGCGGCACGATCAGCGATACCATCGCAAAACCTTTTCTGCTGCCGGGAACGCTCGTCTGCAGCGCCTTCGGAATCCGGGGTGACAGCCCCGGCGATTATACCCATTTGGTCCGCATGTTGGTCAACTCGTTGATCTGGACAATAGCCGGGGTCATCGTTATGGCTCTCGTCGCATGATACTCGCGGCCCAACGAATGGACCACGTGTCGGAAGACGGCATCCGCCAACTGGTGGATGCCTTCTATACGAAGGTGCGCGCCGATTCCGAACTAGGACCGATCTTCGAGCGCAAGATCAAGGACAACTGGCCCCATCATCTCGAGAAGATGTACGCGTTCTGGTCTTCGGTCATGCTGACCACCGGCCGCTACAAGGGCAATCCCATGATGAAGCACATGGCGGTGCCCGGCCTGAAGCCCGAGCTGTTCGGCCGATGGCTCGGACTGTTTAACGAGACCTGCCGCGAACTGTGCGACGAAGCGATCCGCGCGGCCTTCATGGAAAAGGCCGAACGCATCGCCGAGAGCCTGAAGATCGCGGTGTTCTATCGGCCGGATCGGCCGTGGCCGCCGCAAGCCTCGGCTGACCTGACCTGACGCCACATCACTTCTTTTTCTCGGCCGCCGCCTTGCGCGCGTCCGCGATGGCCTGGTCGAACTGCGCCATGGTCAGCGCGCCGGGCACGCGGAATTTTCCGATAATGAACGCCGGCGTCCCGTTGAATCCGAAGGCGGTCGCCTGATCGTTGTTGCGCTTCAAAACGGCATCGATCGTACCGGCATTGGCGGCCATGTCCCTGACCGCACGATCGACGTCGATCTTTGCACCGGCCAGCAACTCGCGGATGCGCGATTCGGTCAATCGTGAACTGGTGCCCATCAGCGCTTCATGGGCGGCGGCGAACCTGTCCTGATACTTCGTCGCGAGCGCAAGCCGCGAGGCGTAAACCGACACCGGCCCGAGAATCGGCCAGTCCTTGAAGATCATCCGGATCTTGCCGTCGTCGAATACCACCTGCGCCAGTTCCGGCGCGAGCTTGCGGCAGTAGGGACAATTGTAATCGAAATACTCGACGACGGTAATGTCGCCATCCTTGTTGCCCGCAGCAGGAATCTCCGGATCGCGCAGCACGCCCGCCTCGGTCAGAACTTCGTCGGAACCAGTCTCGGCAAGCGCCGGCGCGCGCCCCAGACCCAACATTGTCATCCCGAGACCAAGGGCGCCAAGCGTCCGGCGACGGGTGGTCAGGATGTTGGTCCCGTCTCGGAATTCAGGCATTTTGGTCTCCGCTCGCGAGAGCTCTAGCACGCGGGCCCGACAACGCATCCATCACAATGACGCCAGACTGCGCGGCATGAAGATCGCCACCGCGATAATGCGGCGACGGTGGCGTGACCTCGCGGAGCCTGAAGCCGCGATGGAAACAGAAAGCTGGCATCGCAGGCGACGGTCGCGCTCGCGATGCCAAGCTGCGATCAGGCGCCCTTCAGCCGCTTGTTGCATTCGCTGTAGTAGCCGCCGCCCTTCATGATCCACTTCATGCCGCCATTGCCGTTGCCGGCCTTGTTGGCTTTGTACTGATCAAGGCAGGTGTGCTGGCGCGCCTTGCCGGCGCTTTCCTTGGCGTATTTCGGATCTACCGCCGACGGGAAGGTCGCATTGCCGACCGGCATAGCCGGCGCCGCCGCGGTCTTCGGCGCAGGCGCGGGTCTGGCCGCAGATGCCCCCGGCGCGCCGGCCGGAGCCGCAGCGGCGGCGGTGGATCCCGCTCCGCATTCCGCCTTGCGGAAATCATTCCACTTCTGGCCGTTGAGCGTGCCTGCGGATTTCGCAGCCTGATATTTTGCACTGCATTCCTGCGAAGTCAGCGCCGTTGCGGGCAGCGCCGAAAACGCGATCAAGCCGGACGCAGTCAGGGCGCAGAGCAGTTTCAAGTGACCTGTCATGTCTGTCCTCCCGGGACATCAAGGATGGGACCGATATCCTAGCGCATGATCTGCCGAAGTGTGAGCGGTTTGGCGGTCAAAAGTGGCCGCATGTTTCCGATCGCCCCGATGTCATTCACCTGCCGTTCAGCATGGCTCCGCGACGCTGCCGCCCTCATCAACCCGAGGGCTACCCATGACCATGTCTTCCCGCGTCATCGCAATCGTTGCCGCATCTCTGCTGCTTGGCGGAACGGCGTTCGCACAAATGACGGCGCCCGCCACGCCCGCCGCGCCGGCTTCGAAGATGGCACCCGCCGCCAAGAAGGCCCAGAAGCCGCACACCGCAGCTTCCCTCGAATGCTCGAAGGAAGCTGACGCCAAGGGCCTGCACGGCAAGGAGCGCAAGAAATTCCGCTCCGAGTGCAAGAAGGCGGCCAAGCCGAACTGATCCTGCGCGTCCGGTGGTGTCGGGCGATCAACCGATCTCCCGATACTATCGGACTTGCTATTTGCGGGCCCGGGCCAGGGCCGCGACACCCCACCCCGCAATCGCCGCCATCAGCAGCGAGATCAGCACGTTGTAGCCGGCGAGCGACAGGCCGAGGAAGCGCCACTGCACCTCGTCGCAGCGCACGACCTTCACCTTGTCGAGGTTGTCGAGCAGGCCGCCCTTGCCGAGATCGAGCACCGGCCCGGTGCAGTCGGTCGGTCCCTGCCAGAAGCCCCATTCGACGCCGGCGTGATAGGCGCCAAGTCCGGCATTACCGAGCGCTATCAACGCGAGAACGGCAAGAGCCGGGATGATAAGGCAACGCGGCGCACCTTTTCCCGCAGCAAGTGCCACCAGCAGGCCGAGCGGCACCGCGAGGTAGTAAGCATAGCGCTGCTCGAGACATAGCGGGCACGGCAGAACTTCCAGCACGAGCTGGAAGAACCACGCTCCCGCGATCGTCGCCGCAGCGATGAGAGCCACGGCCAGCGCCGCGACGAAGGCGGTTTTTTTCCCGCGGGCCGCAGAGGAGGACTTCAGGGCGGCGTCGAGGGTCACGTCGGGCTCCGGCTAGACTGCTGCGCTTGAGCCAGCGTCGTAACCTCGGGCCT
>JBDTCP010000129.1:0-5543 GCA_039923555.1 Nitrobacter sp. | reverse complement strand
GCTCACCGCTCTCCCATGCGCCGTCGGCGGTGCCCCACAACGTCTCGTGCGCGGCTTCGCCCGCGAGGAACAGGCTGCCCAGCGGCTCCATCAGCACCTTCCGCGACGGCTGGCCGCCGGGTTCCGCCGCCGACATCGCACCGAGCACATAAGGCGCGGCATTCCAGCGGGTCGCAGCTGATGTCGTCACCGCCGCCGCCACCTCGCTGCCGAACAGCTTTGTCAGCCATTCGGTGGCGAACGCGATCATCGCCCCCTCGCCCTGCGCCGAAAGGTCACGACCGAAGCTGCCGGCGACATCGACGGTGCATAGCGAAGATTCATGAGCATTCGCCAGCAGCAGCGCGGTTCTGCCGTCGCTGCTCTGCTCGATCATGGTTTCGTCGTGTCCGAGCCCTAGTGGGTTGCCGGGTAGCCACAGCGCGACGCGGTCGTAGCTGCCCAGCGACAGTTTTGCTGCGGCGTCGAGCTGGCGCTTCGGCAAATCGGGCGTGAAGCGGATGTTCCCCGAAGCCAGCACGTTGGTCGACACCGTGACGATGATGGCGCGCGCGTCGATGCGCCCGGCTGGGGTCTCGACTCCGACATCGCGGCTGTTCCAGATGATCCGGCTTGCGGGCGTCGACAAGCTCACCGGCAGGGTTTGGCCGAGCGATGCGAGCAGCACGCCGAGGCCCTGTTTGCAGCCGATCGCGGCGTTGCGCTCGGGCATGTGCGCCCGGTCCATCGCCGAGAGGTTTTTCAGATCCTTGCCTGTCGCGCTGGCGCCGAGCACGAAATCGATTGTTCCGGTCCAGACATCGAGATCATCGGGTAGGACCGATGCGCAGGCGGTGTCGGCCCTGCCGCGCGCGGCCTCGCCGATGGCCCGTCTTGCGCGCACCAGCGTTGCAAGGAACTCTTCGGTTTCGCCGGCGCGCGCGTTGCGCCGCCCAATCCGGATTTTCTGGCCGGGCGGCACCGGAAACATGGCGGCCCCCGCGTTTCGCGCCAGCTTGATCATGGGATTGGCGTCGGGATCGTAGAGCCAGCGCGCACCGCGATCGAACGGCGCGCCGAAGGTCCTGATATCGGTGTGACAGCGTCCGCCAATGCGGCCGGACGCCTCGACCACGATCACCTTGCGGTTCGCGGCCTGAACCCGCCGCGCCGCCGCGATACCCGCCGCGCCGGCGCCGATCACGACGACGTCCGCCTCGCGCGGCAGCGTTGCGGCACGCGCGGCGCCGATCCCTGTTCCAGCCGCCAACGCAGCGGATGCCGATAGGAAATCGCGGCGCGTCATTCTCATGGCATGGTTTCCGAAACTTTGAAAAAGCGGGAACGTCGCGTGCGCGGTTCAAAGTTCTCTTCACCCTTGCCGCACGTTCAACGAGAGAATTTTCACCCTAAACCACGAGAGAATCGTAGATTTTCCAGTGCCGAAGTTCGAAAAACGGCGTGGCAAGACCGATGAACTTCGGATTTTCGGGACACGGTGAACTTGCCGCATCAATGCGTCTGCGGCAACCGTCATGGTGAATCGATCGTAATTTTCCAGTTGTCGGCATGAACTAAATTGCAATGGCTTTCGTCCATGATAAGGAGTGGGGAAACCGGTCAGGACGAACGGCGGAGAGAGACTGCCATGGGCCTCGTGCTCGATACGGTCGGAAAATTGATTGCGGGGTATCTTCAAAAGGAGGTGCCGGGATATGAGCCGTTCACGCCGAGCGATCCAGAGCGTCTGCTCGGCATCATTCAGGAGGGCGACGTCCTCCTGGTCGAAGGCAACAGCCGCCTCTCCGGCATCATCAAATATCTGACGCAATCGACATGGTCGCATGCCGCGCTTTATGTCGGTCCGATTGACGGCGCCGCGGAGCCTGATGGCGAGCCGCACGTCTTGATCGAGGCCTATATCGGCGAGGGCGTCACCACCGCGCCGCTATCAAGATATTTTCCGTATCACACGCGGCTGTGCCGCCCGGTCGGCCTGTCCTTCGAGGACCGCGTTACCGTGTGCCGCTATGCGATCAACCGGATCGGCTTTGGCTACGACACCAAGAACATCATCGATCTGATGCGTTATCTGATTCCGCTGCCGATTCCGCAGCGCTGGCGACGACGCATGATCGCGTTCGGTTCCGGTGATCCGACCAAGATCATCTGCTCGGCGCTGATCGCGCAGGCGTTCGATGCAGTGCGCTATCCGATCCTGCCCAAGATCACCCGCGCCGGCAGCCGCAACGCACGGCGCGAGATTCTGCACATCCGCGATTCTTCGCTCTACATGCCGCGCGACTTCGACATCTCGCCTTATTTCGAGGTCGTCAAACCCACCATCGTGCTGGGTTTCGATTACACCTCTCTCCACTGGGCCGACAAGCAGAAGCCGCTCGCGGAGGTAGCGGGCCCCCTTGATCCGTTTCCAGAATCGATCGACTCGCCGCCGCTGGTTCCTGGAGCGCCTGACACGCCGGTTCCGGTTTTCGCCGAAGCCGTGATCACGGTCGAACGCGTCACCATCACGGAGCATTATGTCCGCTTCGAACAGGTGCCGGTGCAGGCCTAATCCGAGGTAGTCACGGCCGCGCATTGCGCCGACGACCCGCGCCGGTATCATGGATCGATCCGAAGATATCCGGAAACCGGGCCGCAAATGGCCGCGAGGCAATTCATGACCGACGATGTCACCGCTCCCGAGCTTGCCGTGTCGCAATGGTTCAACACGGGAGAACCGCTGACCTTGGCTGCGCTACGCGGCCGTCCGGTGCTGCTTCATGCCTTTCAGATGCTGTGTCCGGGCTGTGTCGCGCACGGCACGCCGCAGACGCAGCGCGCTTACGACCTGTTCAAGGCCACCGATCTCCAGGTGATCGGCCTGCACACGGTGTTCGAGCATCATGCGGCGATGACGCCGGTGTCGCTCGAAGCCTTCATTCACGAATACCGGCTGACGTTTCCTATTGGGGTCGATGCCGCCGGCGACGGCACCCCGCTGCCGGTCACCATGAACCGCTACGCGATGCAGGGCACGCCGACCAGCATCCTGATCAGCCGCGACGGCCGCGTCATTCATCACGGCTTCGGTCAGCAGAGCGACATGGCGCTCGGCGCCATGATCGCAGCCGAACTTGCGGGCGCACAGACCTACGCCGCCAAGGCGTAACAGCCGCGCAGCAGAATCCTCGCCTTGGTTCGGCGCCGGTATCCACCTTCGCGGATTCGCGCTAGTCGGCCGCGCCGTTATGCCTGGTTTCGCTGTCGCCACTTGAGACCAGCAACACCGAGACCTTCGATTTCTCAAGCACGGCCGCGGCAACACCGCCGAAGTTGAGGCTGTCGCCCTTGACCCGGTCGACGCCCATCACGACAAGGTCCACATCGTTGTCGCGGATTTCCTTCAGGATGGCATCATCCGGTGACATGTTGGCGTGCATGATCGTGTGGACGGCCACGTCATAGCGCGACGCCAGCACGCCGACATCCTTCAGGATCGCTTCTTCGTGCATCAGCGACATGCTGGCTTCGCGCCGCGAATCCTTGTCCCGCGTGGTGGAGACATAGATCACCTGCATCGGGACCAGACTCGCGCGCGACAGCGTGATCGCCACCTCGGCGCCGCGGCGGGAGACGCCGCTGCCCGAGACCGGAACGAGAACCCGGAAGACGTTGCTGGCCGGCTGCTTCAGATGCTTGCCCTTCGCCGCTACCAGCGCGATCGGTCCCTCGAACCCCTTCGTCACCTCCTCGACCTTCCTGTCGTAGCCGCCCTTGGCACCGGTCACCCTGTCCATGCCCACGACGAGCAGATCGAATCCCTTGCGCGCCTCGTCAGCCACCGCGTCCGAAGGCCGGGCGCGGCGGCTGCGCGTGGTGACATCGACATCGTCCGAGGTGTTTTCCGCATCGAGTTCGGCGATCGCCTTGGCAGCGTTGCGGACGGTATTTTCCGCGCTTTCTTCGTCGCCTTTGTTTTTTTCCTGAGACTTGGCCTGAGCGCCGATATGCAAGACCGTGATCGGAAGTCCGCGGGTGCCGGCCACGAGACCCGCGATGGTCGCGGCGAATTTTGCGTTGACGCTCTCATCCACAGCAAGGAGCAGGCGCTCGAGGTTGGAGACAAAACCTTTCGCCTCGGCCTCCTCCCGCTCCAGCCGGGTCTTTTCCTCCTTGCCGGTGGGAACCCGCGCCAGCGCCGCGCGCAGCATCGGCGGCATCGCCATGGTGGTGACGATCGCCATGGTCACGATCATGGTGAACATGTTCTGGCTCAGCACACCTATCGACAGACCGATGGTGGCGATGATGACCTCGGTTGAACCTCGCGCGTTCATGCCGCTGGCGAGCGCCATCGATTCCCGTCCGCTCAGTCCGCCCAGCGCACCGCCCACAAGCGCGCCGCCGAACTTTCCGAGACTTGCGATCAGGATCAGCGCGCCGGTCAACAGCAGCAGGTTCGGATCCCTGAGCACGGTCAGATCGGCGCTGAAGCCGGCAAGGCCGAAGAACACCGGCATGAACAGGCTGCTGATCAAGCCGCGCAGCCGTTCGTCGATCTGGCCGGTCAGGATCGGCGATTCCCCAACCAGGACGCCGGCCACGAATGCGCCGAGCACGGTGTGGACGCCGATCAGATGCGTGGTCAGCGCCATCGCGCTCATCAGCAGCAGAATGACGGTGATAACGGCGGCCGAGGATACCAGCGTGTCGTTGGCCCAGCGGATCAGTTGAAAGACGAGACGGCGGCCGATGGTCAGGCTGACGGCGAGAAAGACCAGCGTTCCCACGAGGGCTTTCGACACCGATACCAGATCCAGATGTCCGCTCGAGGCGAGGCTGAAGATCACCGCGATGATGATCCAGCCGATGGTGTCGTCGAGCACCGCGGTGGCGACGATGATCTGCCCGAGATTGCGGCGCATGAAATTCATCTCGCGCACCACCACCGCGACGATCTTGACCGACGAGATCGAGAGCGCGGTGCCGAGGAACAGCGACGCCACGAGTCGCGCCTCCGGATGCGGCAGCAGGCTTTGAGGCAGCACCTGCCCGAGGGCGAAGCCGCAGGCAAAAGGCACAACGATGCCGGCAACCGAGATGAAGAACGCGGGACGGCCGACCTTTCGCACCAACTTCAGATCGGTTTCCATGCCGGTGAGCAGCAACAACAGCAGAATGCCGAACTGCGCGATCCCCTCGATCAGCGCCTTCTGCTCGGGGATGGCCGGAAAGATCGCGTGCTGCGCCTGTGGCCACAGCAAGCCGAACACCGACGGTCCGAGCAGCAGGCCGCCGAGCAGTTCGCCGATGACCGAGGGTTGGCCGATCCGCTGCATGATTTCGCCGAGACCGCGGCCGACGGCAATCAGAAGCGCGATCTGCGCGATCAGCAGGAATTCGGACGGACGCGCGGCAGCCTGACCCTCCGCATGGGCGAGCGTCCCTGAAGCCAGCAGCATCGCCGCCGCCCAGATCCAGGATCGGTTCAGTTTTTTCCCCAGCATTTTTGGCTCAAGCCTGCCAAACCCAAGCCTTCCAACATTAAGTCTTCCAAACCC
>JBDTCP010000128.1:0-12871 GCA_039923555.1 Nitrobacter sp. | reverse complement strand
GTCTCGGCGCGATCTTCCCGCCGATGGCCAATACGGTGATGATGTATGAAGCGCTGGGGTTCCCGCCGGAGCACCCGCCGCGCGCGGTGACACGGCGTGGAATCGACAGGCTTCTGGTGATCCGTGAGGACGAGGCCTATTGTCAGCCCTGCGTGTCGCCGATCTGGGATACGGCGCTGACCTGTCACGCGCTGCTCGAAGCCGGCGGGCCTGAGGCGCTGAACGACGCCGGCAAAGGTCTGGACTGGCTGCTCCCGAAGCAGGAACTTGTTCTCAAGGGTGATTGGGCCGCCAAACGTCCGGATGTTCGGCCGGGCGGCTGGGCGTTCCAGTACGCCAACGCCTTCTATCCCGATCTCGATGACACCGCCGTCGTGGTGATGGCGATGGACCGGGTACGCCGCAACGATCGCAGCGATAAATACAACGAGGCGATCGCGCGCGGCCGCGAGTGGATCGAGGGAATGCAGAGCCGCGACGGCGGCTTTGCGGCGTTCGATGCCGACAATCTTGAATACTATCTCAACAACATTCCATTCTCCGACCATGCGGCGCTGCTCGATCCGCCGACCGAGGATGTCACCGCACGCTGCGTCTCGATGCTTGCGCAGCTCGGCGAGACCGTTCGCAGCAGCTCGTCCATGGCGGCCGGTGTCGACTATCTGCGCCGGACCCAGCTCACGGAGGGGTCGTGGTACGGCCGGTGGGGTCTGAACTATATCTACGGTACCTGGTCGGTGCTCTGCGCGCTCAATGCCGCCGGGATCGATCATCAGGATCACACGATGCGCAAGGCGGTGGACTGGCTGCTTTCGATCCAGAACGCCAATGGCGGCTGGGGTGAGGATGCGGCCAGCTATCGGCTCGACTACAAGGGGTTCGAGGGGGCGCCGACCACCGCCTCGCAGACGGCATGGGCTTTGCTCGCCTTGATGGCTGCGGGGGAGGTCGAAAATCCGGCTGTAACCCGGGGAATGAAGTACTTAATAGACACACAGACGAAAAAAGGGCTGTGGGATGAGCAGCGTTACACGGCCACGGGGTTTCCACGGGTGTTTTACCTACGATATCATGGTTACTCCAGATTCTTCCCGCTCTGGGCGCTGGCGCGGTACCGGAATTTGAGAAGCACCAACAGCAAGGTGGTAGGGGTCGGGATGTGAATTTGGGGGCGACGATTAACGTGTCCGTGGGCGATTCCTTTGACCCGCGGCCGGTACTGATTGTGACCGGTCTGGTTCAGGAAGCTCGCATCGCCGCGGGTCCTGGCATGACCGTCATCTGCAGCAGCAGCAATCCTGAGCAGCTTCGTGCGCTTTTGGAGGGGTTTGACCCGTCCACGGTGCGGGGGGTGATCAGCTTCGGGGTCGCCGGCGGACTCGATCCATCCCTGAAATCGGGAGACGTCGTGGTCGCCACGGAAGTCGTGGATGGCGAGTCGCGATGGCAGGCAGGTCTCGCGCTCAGCGAGGAACTGATCGATGGCTCCGGCCTCAGCGGCCAGAAGGTGGTTCGTGCCGGTCTTGCCGGTGTCGAGCAGGTCGTGGTGGGTCAGGCCGGCAAGGCGGTCCTCCACGCCGAGACCGGCGCCTCCGCCGTCGACATGGAAAGCCACATCGCGGCCGCCTATGCCACGGAAGCGGGTCTTCCTTTTGCCGCCCTGCGCGTGATCAGCGATCCCGCGACGCGAGGGCTTCCGGCGATTGCACGCAGCGCCATCAAACCGAACGGCAACATCGATCTGAAGAAGGTGCTCGGCGGCCTTGCGCGAAACCCGCTGACCCTGCGCGCGCTGGTATCCACTGGGATCGATTTCAATCGGGCACTGCGCAGCTTGCGCGGCTGCCGAGGCTTTCTGTTGGGCGGCGGGGGTCTCGTCGCGGCGGATATCTGACAGCGCCGCCGGGCGCAAGATCGCGGGATTTTAAAGCCATTTCGTTTCTGATGGAATCAGAAGCGGGGGCTCCTTGATTTTGATTTGAAGCGTTTTCTTCACGCGAACCAGTCTCCATCCTCGGGTCAACCCTGAGGACGTGCTTCGGTCGAAAACGCTGTAAGGCCCCAAAAAAAGTCGGCGCTGGAGAACTGAACTCCAGCGCCGACGGTGTTTTTGACGACGCGAAAGAGGGCGCTAGCGTCAGGCTGCGGTGGAAGCCTTTTGCTCTTTTGCCGCTTGTTTGGCGGCTGCCGCCTCGGTTTCGTCCTTGCGAATTTCCGACAGCTTCTTCTGCACCTGCTGAGAGAAGATGTATTGCGCCGGACGCTGCTTCGACATGTCGATCTCGGGCGCCATCGGCCCGGTGGTCCGAACGCCGCGCAGCGCCACCCACATCGTCTTGAACGGATTGTTTAGCGCCGCAGTGGCCGCGCTCGGCTCGTAACCGCAATGCGCCATGCAGTTGGCGCATTTCTCGTACTTGCCGGTGCCGTAGCTGTCCCAGTCGGTGGTCTCCATCAATTCCTTGAAGGACTTGGTGTAGCCCTCGCCGAGCAGGTAGCAGGGTTTCTGCCAGCCGAAGATGTTGCGGGCAGGCATGCCCCATGGCGTGCAGTGATATTCCTGATTGCCGGCGAGGAAGTCGAGGAACAGGCCGGAGTGCATGAAATTCCACTTCTTGCCCTTGCCGAGCGCGAATACGTCGCGGAACAGCTTCTTGGTCTTGGTGCGGTTCAGGAAGTGCTCCTGGTCGGGAGCGCGCTCATAGGCGTAGCCGGGCGACATCGAGACGCCGACGCCAAGCTCGGTCGTGAAGTCGAGGAACTTTGCGATCTCTTCGGCGGGATAGTTGTCGAAGATCGTGGCATTGACGTTGACGGTGAAGCCGCGTGCCTTTGCCGCATTGATCGCGGAGACGGCGCGATCGAAAACACCTTTCTGGCACACGGACTGGTCGTGGTGCTCCTTCAGACCATCGAGATGGATCGAGAAGAAAAGATAGGGAGAGGGCTCGAACAGATCGAGCTTTTTTTCCAGAAGGAGCGCGTTGGTGCAGAGCGAGACGAACTTCTTGCGCGCGACAAGGCCGCGCACGATCTCGCCGATCTCCTTGTGGATCAGAGGCTCGCCGCCGGGAATAGCAACCATCGGCGCGCCGCACTCTTCGGCGGCGTCCCAGCATTCCTGAGCGGACATGCGACGGTTGAGGATCGCGTCGGGATAGTCGATCTTGCCGCATCCGGAACAAGCGAGGTTGCAGCGGAACAGCGGCTCGAGCATCAGCACAAGCGGATAGCGCTTTCGGCCCAGCATTCTCTGTTTGATCAGATATCCGCCGATCTTCAGTTCTTTAAAAAACGGTATTGCCATCACAAGTGTTCTCTCTGGAGTTACCAGCTGAAATTTGAAAGGGGTCAGGCTGATGTCAGTTCAGACGGAAGCCGGAATTCGATGTTTTCTTCACGTCCTGGCAGCACCGAGACAGCCACCGGCCCGATGCGCCTCAAGGCCTCGATGACATCATCGACAAGCACTTCCGGCGCCGACGCACCGGCAGTGATGCCCACGGTTTTCGCATCTTTCAGCCACTCCGCATTGAGTTCGCTGCCGTCGGAGATGAGATAACTGTCAACGCCGACTTCGGTGCCAATTTCGCGCAGTCCATTCGAGTTGGAACTATTGGTCGCTCCAACCACCAGAATGACATCCACCAGCTTGCTCAGGTCTCTTACCGCAGATTGGCGGTTTTGTGTTGCATAGCAGATATCCCGGGTGTCGGGGCCCTGGATATCCGTAAAACGCTGCTGGAGCGCGAGAATGATGTCCTTGGTGTCATCAACACTGAGTGTGGTTTGCGTGATGTAGGCCACGGGAGTGTCGGCGGGCAGCGTCAAAGCCGCGACGTCGTCCACGTCCTGGACCAACGTGACCGGGCCCGGAACCTGTCCCATCGTTCCTTCGACCTCGGGATGGCCGGCATGGCCGATCAGAATCAGGGTCCGTCCCTTGGACATATAGCGCTTGCCCTGATTGTGAACCTTGGTGACGAGCGGGCAGGTGGCGTTGAGCACGGGCAAACCGCGTTTGGCAGCCTCTTCCTCCACGCTTCGCGCAACGCCGTGAGCGCTGAACACCGTGACTGCCCTTGGTGGAACCTCGGACAGGTCCTCGACGAAGATCGCGCCTTTGTTCTTCAGGCTTTCGACAACATACTTGTTGTGAACGATCTCGTGGCGAACGTACACCGGGGGCCCATACTTCTCCAGCGCGCGCTCGACGATCTCGATCGCACGGACTACGCCTGCGCAGAATCCACGCGGCTGTGCTAGGAGGATTTCAATCGGGCGGCCGTCAGTCAATTTGCACCTTACGCATTATACTTTAACTCCATATAGGTCCGAACGTTTCTTCTAAAAATCACACGTCTCATCAGGAAAAGTCACAGGTTAGCAATCTCTGAGCCGCGATATCGGGATACCCACCGCTATGACATATAAGGCTCTCCGCGTCGGAACAAAATATTCCGTGTCGCAGACCTTTCGGCCGTTACGGTTTATGCCGCAATGCACCATCTGGTATTATAATACAGAGTGATTGGCCAATAGCCTCACCTGTTCGTCACTTTGCCATTGGCAAGGCTGACTATAACAAGTCCTTTCAAATTGTCTGGCAACCATCCCGAATCAGAGGCAATGACGCATTTTATGCCATCTTTTCGTGTCCCTGAAGACAACGGGAAACAAGATCACTAGATCAGGCGGGGAACCCGGCCGGGTTTCCATGCATTTTTGCGTATAGCCGTAGCAACAGAAAGAAAGAATGTGCTGACAGGCCTTGTTGTTTCAATCGTTAAGACGTGCACACGATTTGCTTTGGCTACCGTGTTGGTTGCAATCCTCCTGGCGGTAGGGTCGGCCTTTTATACGGCCAGAAATTTTGAAATCAACACTGATATCAATAAGTTGATCTCGCCTGACCTGGATTGGCGGCAGCGCGACAACGCCTTTGAGAAGGCGTTCGACCAGGAGAGGCTGATCCTTGCGGTCGTGGAGGCTCCCACGGCGGAGTTCGCGGGCGCCGCTGGCGCCATGGTGGCGGCGAAGCTCGGCACTGACCACCGCAATTTCGAGGCTGTGCAGCAACTCGGCGGCGGGCCGTTTTTCGAGCGCAATGGCTTGCTCTTCCTCCCGACCGCCGAGGTCAAGCAGGCCACCGGCCAATTCGGCGAGGCCGCGCCGTTGGTTGAAATCATGGCCGGCGATCCGAGTTTGCGCGGGCTGACCGGCGCGCTGGAAACGGCGCTGGTGGGCTTGAAGCGGGGGCAGTTCACGCTGGACAGTACGGGGCGACCGTTCTCGCTGATCTCCCAGAGCGTCGAGGACGTCCTGACCAAAGGGACCGGAACCTTTTCCTGGCGTCAACTCGCGAGCGACAAGCCGCTGACCGATGCCGACCGCCGCTCGCTGATCGAGGTCAAGCCCTACCTCGATTTCAACGCGCTCGAGCCCGGCAAGGATGCCACCGATGCGATCCGGCAAGCCGCCGTCGATCTGGATATTGCCGGCAAGTTCGGCGCGCGCGTCCGGCTGACGGGGCCGGTTCCGATCGCGAACGAAGAATTTGCCACGGTCCAGGAAGGCGCTATCGCCAACGGCATCGGAACGGTGCTGGTCGTGCTGGTGATTCTCTGGCTGGCGCTGCGCTCGCCGAAAATCATCTTCGCGGTGTTCGCAACACTGTTCATCGGGCTGTCGATCACGACGGCCCTCGGCCTCGTCATGGTGACGTCGCTCAATCTCCTGTCGATCGCGTTCGCCGTTCTGTTTATCGGACTGGGCGTCGACTTCGGCATTCAGTACAGCGTCCGCTACCGCTCCGAGCGCTTCAAGACCGACAATCTGGAAATGGCGTTGCTGGTGGCGGCGAAGCGTTCGGCTATACCGCTGTCGCTGGCGGCTATGGCGACTGCGGCGGGTTTCCTGTCGTTCCTGCCGACCGATTACAAGGGCGTCTCGGAACTCGGCAAGATCGCCGGCGTCGGCATGCTGGTGGCCTTTCTCGCAAGCATCACCGTTCTTCCGGCGTTGCTGCGTCTTTTGAACCCGCCCGGTGAGAACGAGCAGGTCGGCTACGCGTTTCTGGCGCCACTCGACCATTTTCTCGAAAAGTATCGCGTGGCCATTATCGTCAGCACGCTGGCTGTAGTGATTCTCGGATCGCCCGCGCTCTACTTCCTGCGATTCGATTTCAATCCGATGCACCTGAGAAATCCGAAGGTCGAATCGATCGCGACTTATCTGGATCTGCGGAAGGACCCGGAGACCGGGGCGAACGCCATCAACGTGATGGTCAAGTCCGAACAGGAAGCGAAGCAGGTCGAGGCCAGGCTCGCCACGGTGCCTGAAGTCGCACGCACCATGTCGCTCGATACCTTTGTGCCGGCTGACCAGCCGGCGAAGCTCAAGATGATCGCGCAGGGCGCCAAGGTTCTCGGTCCTGCGCTTAATCCGGATTCGGTCGACGCGCCGCCGTCCGACGAGGAGAATGTCGGTGCATTGAAGGAAGCTGCCAACAGCCTGCGCAAGGCCGCCGGCGACAATCAGGGGGCGGGTGCCGCTGCCGCGAAGCGGCTGGCTGATGATCTCACCAAGCTCGCGGGCTCGGATCAGGCCACGAGGGAGAAAGTCCAGACCGTCTTCGTCGAACCGTTGAAGATGATGTTTGACCAGCTTCGCAGTTCGCTGAAGGCCGAACCTGTCAGCCTGAAGTCGCTGCCGCCGGATTTCGTACAGCTCTGGAAGACCAAGGACGGCATCACACGGGTCGAGGCGTTGCCACGCGGCGATCCGGACAACAATGAAACGCTTCGCAAATTTGCCCGTTCCGTCTTGGCTGCGGAGCCCAACGCCATCGGCGGACCGGTGTCGATTCTAAAATCCGGCGACACCATCGTGAGGGCCTTTATCGTGGCGGGGCTGTGGGCACTCATTTCCATCAGCATTCTGCTGTGGCTGGCGCTGCGGCGAATTACCGACGTCCTGCTCACCCTGGTGCCGCTGCTTGTTGCTGGTGCGGTGACGCTGGAGATCTGCGTGCTGATCGGGCTTCCGCTCAACTTCGCCAACATCGTCGCGTTGCCGTTGCTGCTCGGCGTCGGCGTGGCTTTCAAGATCTATTATGTCACCGCGTGGCGGTCGGGCCGGACCAATCTGCTGCAATCCAGCCTGACGCGCGCGATCTTTTTCAGCGCGCTGACCACTGCGACCGCGTTCGGCAGCCTGTGGCTGTCGAGCCATCCGGGCACGGCGAGCATGGGCAAGCTGCTGGCGCTGTCGCTCGTCACCACCCTTGCGGCGGTGCTGCTATTTCAGCCCGCGCTCATGGGTCGCCCCCGCAATGTCGGGAAGTAGGCAGATGTCCCCGACGGGATCAGCCAAAGGGGCGGCGGTGGCGGCTGTCTTCTGACCGGTGGTCCTGGGCGGAGCCTTCGGTGGCGTGGTCTTCGCCATGCCCGCTTTCGCGCCTTTGGCTGCACTGTGCGGAGGGCTGGCAGGGCCGTTGGACGGGCTGCTTGGAATCGGACCGGCGACGCGGGTCCAGGTCTCGCCGCCACACAGGAAGCCGAGCACGCAGCCCTCAATCTCAAGCTGATCCGGCGACGCCAGCTTGATCGACGACTCGTAAACCTTGCCGTTCTTGGCGTTATAGACCTGCCCGTCCCACTCCTCCTTCGTGGCATTCTTCTTCATATCGAGAAGCACCGGCATGCCCAGCGTCGGTCTGGTTTTTTTCGAGGCATCCGGATTGTTCCCATCGACGCCGCCGGCCGTTTTCTCCCAGGAGATGACTCCCCACATGGCGCCGTTGCATTCAGCAACCCGGATGTTTGCGACGCCGTCGGCAACGCGCCAATCGCCGGTCGGATCAGCCGCACTGGCCGGCCCGAAACCCGCCGTCAACAGAGCCGCTGCGACAAGTGAAGTAGAGGCAAGAATTCTGCAATAAATTGGTCTGCGCATGGTATGCCTTGGGCGCTGCAACATATTTTCAAGCCTATGCTTAGGTGAAGGGCTGGGAATCGCCGCCAAAGTCAATCGCCGTGTTCGTGCTTTTCAGTTGACGAAACGGCTATCAACCGAAGTATGTAGCTGATGTTATATCCAAATCTAGACGTTTCCGAGATGTTTGTGGACCGGCAGGCGCAGCGCAGTGCGATGCATGTGCGCCACCTCAATGAGCAACTTGTCCGGGTTCTCAAAACCATTGGATACGACGTCGGTTTCCAGAGCGGCCATGGTCAATATCTGTTCGATCGCGACGGTGCGCGCTATCTCGATTTACTAAGCGGTTTTGGCGTTTTTGCGATTGGGCGGAATCACCCGGCGTTGCGGGAAGCTCTCAAGAGCGTCCTCGACAGCAACCTACCGAATCTCGTGCAAATGGACGTTTCGACGCTTGCCGGCGTGCTTGCTGAACGCCTGCTGGAGCAGGTTCCCTATCTCGATAAAGTTTTTTTTGCGAATTCCGGCGCGGAATGTGTCGAAGCTGCGATCAAGTTTGCGCGTGTCGCCACGGTGCGGCCGGGGATCGTTTACTGCGGCCACGGCTATCACGGACTATCCTATGGCGCGCTGTCGCTGACAGACGACGAGAATTTTCGCGGCGGCTTCGAGCCGCTGTTGCCCGGTTGCACCGTTGTTCCTTTCAATGACCTCGCGGCGCTGGAACAGGCGCTGTCGTCGCGGCAGGTCGCAGCCTTCATCGTCGAGCCGATCCAGGGCAAGGGCGTCAATATGCCCACCGATGAATTCCTGCCGGCTGCTGCCGCGTTGTGCAAGCGCTATGGCACGCTGTTCATCGCCGACGAGATTCAGACCGGCATGGGGCGGACCGGGCGTTTCCTCGCGGTCGAGCACTGGAATGTCGAACCGGACATGGTGCTTCTGGCCAAGGCCTTGTCCGGCGGTCACGTTCCGGTCGGCGCGGTGCTGACCCGCAAGCACATCTTCGACAAGATCTTCAACCGCATGGATCGCGCCGTGGTGCACGGCTCGACGTTTGCCAAGAACGATCTCGCCATGGCGGCCGGCATCGCCACGCTTGAAGTGATGAAGGCCGAAAAGCTGATCGAGAATGCGGCCAGGCGCGGCGCCGAATTGCGGCTGGCGCTGACCCGGATGGTGTCGGGTTACGAACTTCTGAAGGAGGTGCGCGGCAAGGGCCTGATGATCGGCGTCGAGTTCGGGCCGCCGAAATCGCTTCGTCTGAGGGCAGCGTGGAATCTGCTGGAGACCGCGAACAAGGGGCTGTTCTGTCAGCTCATCACCGTGCCGCTGTTCAAGGATCACAAGATCCTCACGCAGGTCTCCGGTCACGGCAGCCATACCATCAAGCTGCTGCCGCCGCTCATCATCAACGACGAAGACTGTAAGTGGGTCGAGACCTCGTTCGACAGCGTCATCGCCGCAAGCCATCAGGTTCCTGGCGCGATCTGGTCGCTTGGCAAGACACTGATGGACAACGCCGTCCGCAAGTCGGCCTGACTCTAGCCTTACCCTTGTGATTGAGCATGATCTTATCCGAAAACCGGTTTCCACTTTTCGGGATCATGCTTTCCCGTTCGTCTGCATCGCCTTCTCGAACTTGTCGCTGAATTCGGCAAGTTCGTCAGCATTGAGATCGCTCACCGCCCAGAAGTTCAGACCGTGGTCGCGCCAGCGGCGGATGTTGAAGCCTTGCACATCCTCGGTGCGCGCGGTGCTGTGCGTGGCGTTCGGCGCCTGCGCGACGAAGAGATTGATGACATGCGCACGCCGCTTGTAGACGACCGCGCCGAGCGCCCGCCCATCGATATAATCGAGCCGGCCGCCGATCAGCGTGAAGCCCAGCGCCGTCAGGTCGATCACGGGCGGCGATACATCGAGCCGCCCGTTGAACCAGGGCTTTACCGTGTGCTGGTCGGTGGAGATCACGTCGGTCAGATGCCCGGCCTGCAACGACCGCAGGTGCGCCGACACAACTTCCGAAGCAATGCGCTGCTCGTCATCATCGCGCAACACGATGGCGACGAGACCTGTCGCAGCTATCGCAGAGACTGCAGAGCCCATGGCGAAGCCCGCGAGCAGCGAGCGGCGGCTGGCGCCGCGCGACTGCGGCAGCGCCGCTTCGATGCGTTGGCGCAAATGCGTCGGCGCGGTAAAGCGTACGTCCGCCGTCGCAATAGCCGCCTTCATCTCGCGATGGGCTTGGAGCGCCGCCGCACAACGCCGGCAGGCGGCAACATGATTTTCGACCTCGAGCGCGTGCCCGGCATCAAGTTCGCCGTCGATCAGCGCGTGCAGAAGGATGTCCGCTTCGTCGCAGGTCATTTAGGCTGCTCCTCTTCCGCAAGCCACGCCGATCGCAGCATGGCGCGCGCGCGCGCGAGCCGTGACATGACAGTGCCCACTGGCGCACCGACGGTCTCGGCGATCTCGCGATAGGACAGGTTCTGGATTTCGCGCAGCACGAAGGTTTCGCGAAACGGCTCGGCAAGCGTTGCGATCATCCGCCGGATCGAACTCGCATCGCGCTTTTGCAGCGCCTGCGCTTCCGGCGTGTCGGGGGTCTCCTGCCAAAGCGGCGCGGTCGCTTCGGCGCTTTCGGGCAGTTCGTCGATGGGCGTCGTGCCCGATCTGGCGCGGCGGGCGAATTCAGCATGGCAGACGTTGCGCAGGATCGCGAGCAGCCAGGGTTTCATCGCCGGCCCCCGGTAACTGTCGAAATGCTTCAGCGCGCGCAGATAGCATTCCTGGACGGCATCTTCCGCGTCGGCCGGATCGCGCAGGAGGTAGCGCGCGACCGTGTAGACGTCGTCGAGATAGGGCAGTGCAGCCTCGCGAAAGCGCTGCACCTTTGTCTGATCGTCTCTGGATGAACCAAACAGCATCGTGGTGTTCGCAGCCAGTGGTGCCCGGGCAGCGTGAGACCGCTGCCCGAGCACGGAGGTGATGCCTTGCTTTCGGCCGTTACTCAACCCGGATCATCCCCACCATGTGCGGATGCAGCGAGCAAAAATAGTTGTAGTCGCCGGCGCTGCTGAAGGTGAACGAATACTTGTCGTCGGTGTCCAGCGCCTGGGAGCGGAATTTACCTGCCGAAACGACCGTATGCGGAATGTCGTCACGGTTGGTCCATGTCACGGTGGTGCCGACTTTCACCGTCAGTTGCGCCGGCTCGAAGGTGAAGTTGTCGATCTTCACTGATACTTCTTCGCAATGGACAGCGGACATTTGCGACGTCATCACGGCGAAAACGGCAAGCCGGATGGCGCCCGCGCGCAAATTCAGAAACATCATGATTCTCGGTCCTTTAGCCTTGCAGCGGCGTATCGATGATGGCGAGGCGTTCTTCACCCGGTTTGAAGATGATGCTGGCGGTACCGAGCAGGCTGCGCAGCTTGTCGTCGGCGACCTTCATCGGCCCAGGGGAGGGCGCGGTGCCCGGCGCCGGCTGGGGGAATGCGGTCGAGCGTGCGGTGTGGAAGGTGACGTTGCCTTCGACCTTCTGCATCACCTGGTGGATGTGACCGTTGAGCACGGTCACCGAGCCGAAGCCTTTCAGCAGATCGAGCGCCCGCGCTCCGTCGTCGGTGCCCCAGCCCCAAGCCGGATACACCGTCCAGAGCGGGATATGCGCAAACACCACGATCGGCTGCGAGTTGGAGCGACCTTTCAGATCATCCGCGAGCCACGCCAGTTGCTCGACGCCGAGATTGCCGAGGCCGCCGGCCTTGAGATCGACGACATTGACGAGGCCGATGAAGTGTACGCCGTTGGCGTCGAAGGAATACCAGCCGGCACCTTTGGTGCCGTGGCCGTAGCGCTCGCGGTACAGCTTGACCTCTTCGTCGATAAAATCGTGCTCGCCCGGCACGTAGTGCACGTCGAGGCGCGACTGCGAGATGATGCGTTCCGCATCATCGAATTCGGACGCTTTCGACAGGTGCGTGATGTCGCCGGTGTGGATCATAAAGGACGGCTTCACCGGTAGCGTCTTGATCTTGCCGATCGCCTCCTCGAGCGTGGCGAGCGCGTGAGGGTTGGCGGCTTTGTCGAAGCCGACATGGCTGTCGCTGATCTGCAGGAAGGTGAAAGCCGACGCTTCCGCCGCCTGTGCCGATCCGACGATGCCGAGGGATCGTGGCACGCCGCCGGCAATGGTCCAGAGCACGCCAGTGCCCGCCCATGTCATGCATTCCAGGACCTTGCGGCGGCTGATGCCGTCGCCATCGTAATTGTGGTCGTGATCGCTCATCGCAGTCTCCAAGGCCCGCCATTGGGCTTACGGGGACTGGATCGGAGGACGGCCGGATTTATTCCCGCACGTTTTTCGAACGCCAAGGACTTGGATTGTCTGGATTTTCGCCGCTTCCCGGTGGGCGATGACGAAGCCGTTACCAGCGATCCTGGATCGCCACGGCTGCGCCTTTTGCGACGATCATATTGGGCCGGTCATCGCGTCATGTTAGAGAGAGTTCGGTCTCGGCCCACCCCGGAATTCCGCCATGCCCGTCGTCAACCGCGTCGCTGATCTGCAACCCGATATCGCGGCCTGGCGCCGGGCCATCCATGAACATCCCGAACTGCTGTACGACGTGTACCGCACCGCGGCGTTCGTGGCGGACCGCTTGCGGGAGTTCGGCTGCGACGAGGTTGCGACAGGGCTCGGCAGGACCGGCGTCGTCGGCGTCATCAAGGGCAAGAAGCCGGCCGACGATGGCGAGGTCAAGGTGATCGGCCTGCGCGCCGATATGGACGCGCTGCCGATCCACGAGGAAACCAATCTGCCCTATGCCTCGAAGACGCCCGGCAAGATGCACGCCTGCGGCCATGACGGCCATACCGCGATGCTGCTCGGGGCAGCGCGCTATCTCGCGGAGACGCGGAATTTCGC
>JBDTCP010000127.1:0-2660 GCA_039923555.1 Nitrobacter sp. | reverse complement strand
CCCAGCCGATATCGGAGCCGCACCACCAGACCTCGCCGGGCTTGACGCCGTAGAGATTGAACATCGACCATTTCAACGCAACCAGGTGGCCGCCATTGTCGCGCACCACGCCTTTCGGCACCCCGGTCGTGCCGGAGGTATAGAGAATGTAGAGCGGATCGGTGGCGAGCACCGGCACGCACGGCGCGGACTTCTTCGCCGCGGTCGCGGCATCGCGCAGCGCCGCCCAGTCGTGATCGCGGCCCGCGATCAGTTCGCAGCGCTGCTGCTGCCGGTGCAGGATGATGCACGCGCCGGGCTTTGCCGTGGCGAGTTTCAGCGCCTCGTCGAGCAGCGGCTTGTACTGCACGATGCGGCCCGGCTCCAGCCCGCAGCTTGCTGAAAAGATCAGTTTCGGCTTGGCGTCGTCGATCCGGGTCGCAAGCTCCTTGGCCGCGAACCCGCCGAACACCACGGAGTGCACCGCGCCGATCCGTGCGCAGGCCAGCATCGCGACGACCGCCTCAGGCACCATCGGCATGTAGAGAATGACGCGATCGCCCTTGGTCACGCCAAAGTCCTGCATCACGGCCGCGAGCGTCTGCACCTCCTTGAGCAGTTCGGCATAGGTGAAGGTGGTAATGGCGCTTGGTCCGCCGGGATTGGCCAGCGGCGAGTCGTGGATCAGCGCGACCTGATCGGCGCGGCCATCAGCGACATGGCGATCCAGCGCGTTGTAGCAGGTGTTGACCACGGCGCCGGCAAACCAGCGGCCGTAAAGTCCCATCGCGGGATCGAAGACCTTTTTCGCCGGCTCGATCCAGTCGATTTCGCGCGCCGCTTCGGCCCAAAACCCCTCGGGGTCGCTGAGCGATCGGGCGTAAACCTCGCCGTAGCGGCTTTTGTCCTGAATAGTCATGGCATTTCTCCCGCCCATTTATTGTCACGGGGGGCGGCGCCATTTCAAGCGTAGCGCGTCTTGTTCTTAAGAAGCGTATCCTTCTTGAGACGGTGCGGCCTCGACATACGGCCGATGCGGCACCGTAATGACTTCCGCGCGATTACTTGCGCTTGTCTTTCAGCTCCAGGACTGGGGCAGGCTCCGCTGGCTCAAACACGCGGCTGGCCAAGACGTCGGACACCTCCAACGACATCACTTCCTCCGACGTCAAGGTCCGGTCGAGGTCGGCGACAAGGCGGTTGGCTTGGCGCAAGCGCATCCGGTCCAACGCATTGCGGACGGAGCGCGCGTTGGAGAACAGCGGCTGGGTCTTTCGCAATGCGATGTAGCGCATGAACGTCTCGCGCGCGTCCGCGGTGAACTTATAATTCATGTCGTGCAGCATCAGCTCGGCGATTGCGAGCAACTCACCTTCCGCATAGTCCGGAAAATCGATGTGATGCGCAATGCGCGAGCGGAAGCCGGGATTGCTCCCAAAGAAGCGGTCCATCCGGTCGGAATAGCCAGCCAGAATTACGACCAGATCTTCGCGATTGTTTTCCATCACCTGCAGCAGAATCTCGATCGCCTCCTGACCGTAGTCGCGCTCGTTGTCGGGGCGGTAGAGGTAATAGGCTTCATCGATGAACAGCACACCGCCCATGGCGCGCTTCAGCACCTCGCGAGTCTTGGGCGCGGTGTGGCCGATATACTGGCCGACGAGGTCATCGCGCGTCACCGAGATGAGGTGCCCTTTGCGGATATAGCCAAGCCGGTGCAGGATATTCGCCATCCGCAGCGCGACCGTCGTCTTGCCGGTACCGGGATTGCCGGTGAAGCTCATATGCAGCGTTGGCGGCTCGTGCGACAGGCCAAGGGTCTTGCGGGCGCGTTCGACGATGAGCAGCGCCGCGATGTCGCGAATGCGCTGCTTGACCGGTTTCAAGCCAACCAGCTCGCGGTCGAGCTCGTCCAGCACTTCGGCGACGCCGGAACTTCTATACTCCTCCGCCAGATTGATGGTCTGCGCGGGTTCGTCTGGCTTCTGCACGGGCTCTTCCATGTCAATCCTTGATCCGTCGATCCCCCTCACCCACCCGCCTAAAGGGCGGAAGCCCTCTCCCACAGGGGGAGAGGGCAGAAGGAGGACTCATGGTACTACTTGTAGCGTTCGCCGGCGGGCTTGTCAGTGACATAGGCTCGCGTGGTGTACTGGATCTGCCGGCCGCGGGTCTCGGTACGCTGCAACATGAAACCCGGCTCGTTCTTCGGACGGTTCACGAGATAAGACATTGCCGGGCTCTCGACGCCGCGCACGGAATTGAACGCAGTGACGCGGATATAGTGGCTGGGAAAGGTTTTCCGGCAATTGTTGATCTCCATCATGATGCCAGCGGCATCCTTCAGGTCGAACATCGGCATGCCGAACATTTCCCAATAGGTGTTCCGCGGATGCGGATCGTCGGTGTATTCGACGCTGACCGAGAAATTGTTCTTGAGCGCATACTCGATCTGCGCGTTGATCTGCGCGTCGGTGAGATCAGGCAGGAATGAAAACTGTCCCTGCGTGATCCGGTTGCCGTGATTAGTCATCATAGGCGTAAATCTCCTTAGGGGTATCCCTCAGATGGCGGGCGTTGCGACGGGCACGAAGTCGGCCGTGTCGGTGGAATCGTAGTTGAAGGTGATGTCTTTCCAAGTTTCGAGCGCCGCCTTCAGCGGGCTGCACCACTTGGCCGCA